>CALGLM010000267.1 GCA_937930275.1 uncultured Ignavibacteria bacterium | reverse complement strand
TGAGTTTTGTGTTAATCCACCCATCAATTGGAGTATTGTAGAAAGCGAACTGAGAAGTGCCGGAGCAAAACAGGTGATTCATCTAAGAGCTGAAAAAATGATTGAAGATTGGTTTATTGTTGATACAAAAAGTATTTGTGAATCATTGGATATAAAAGTACCAAAAAAAATCTATGGGGATACTGGTTTAGAAAAGATAAAAACTCTCTTTAAAAAGGCTAACAAAATTTATCAAAAAGGATTTTCTGCAAAAATATTTATTGATCATCTAAATATTTCTTTAATATATAAAACTAAAAAAATAGAATTTGATAAAATAATAAATAATTTATAGTTTAAAGAAAAAATCATGAGAAATATTCGCTCACACTTTTACAAATAATAACATAATTATTTTATTTTAATACTTATGTTCACTGCTTTTTGGGGGGATAGCATGTTTTGGGAATTAAGGTTACAAGGTTACCTTGAGCTTGGAAGAATTTATAATCTTGTTAAAGTAAGACCTTATTAAAATCTATTTTATTTACTGCAAGGTTATATAAGTTTTTATATTTTAATGCTGCTGTATCCCAACTGTATTCCGCAGACATCCCGTTAATTTGGATTTTACGCCAAAGTTGTTTATTTCGGTAAATTTCTAATGCACGATTGACGGATGTGTATAGTGCATATCCGGTATAATCGTTAAAAGAAAACCCGTTTCCTGATTCGTCCCCTAAAAAATCATATTCGTGCCAATCGTGTACCGTATCGGCAAGACCTCCGGTTTTTCTTACTATAGGTACAGTGCCGTATTTTAACGAGTAGATTTGATTTAAACCGCAAGGTTCATAACTTGAAGGCATTAAAAACATATCCGAACCGGCTTCTATTAAATGGCTTAATTCGTTGTTATATCCAAAATAGACACCGAATTTATGAGGGTAGTTGTAACTTAAACTTCTAAACATATCCTCATATTTGGGTTCACCGCTTCCCAATATAATCCATTGAACGTTTAATTTTATTAATTCGCTCATGGCTTCCGAAATAATATCAAACCCCTTTTGTATTGCTAAGCGCGATATAATGCCGATAACCGGAATATCGGGATTAAACGGTAATTGAAAATATTTTAATAATTCTTCTTTGTTTTTTTGTTTTACATGAAGGGAATCGATAGAATAATTATAAGGAATGAACTTATCTATTTCGGGATTCCAGACGCTATAGTCAACACCGTTTACAATTCCGTATAAATCGTCCTTCCTTTTGTTTAATATTCCCTCCATTCCGTGTCCGTATTCGGCAGTAAGTAATTCTTTTGCGTAAGTTTCGCTAACAGTATTAATTATTTCGCTAAAATATATTCCTGTTTTCAAAAAATTAACGCTTTTATGAAATTCAACCGGTCCACCCGGATAGAATAGTTTTCTGTTTATTTCGGCATTAAATAATGCCCCTTCCGAAAATTTGCCTTGATAACCTATATTATGAATAGTAAAAACGAATTTTGTGCTATGAAAAAGCGAATCCCAAGAATAATTATCTTTAATTAAAAGGGGTATTAATCCGGTTTGCCAGTCATTACAATTTATTATGTTAGGTTTCCACTTTAATCTTTGAATAAGTTCAATTACAGCTTTAGAAAAAAGAATAAAACGAACATCTTCGTCATAATCGTTAGTATAAAGCAAGTGCCGATGAAAAAAATTAGGATAATCTATAAAGTATATTTCAACCGAACTATTTGGTATAATACCTTTGTAAAAATTTACTGCATGAGTAAACCCGGCGGCTCTAATTGGGGTTTCTTTATATTCGGCAAGGAATTGCAAATCAAATTTATTTTCGTCAACTGAATAATACTTTGGCATAAATACTTTTACGTTACAATTTAGCTTGCTTAAAGCAACGGGTAAAGCACCTGCAACATCAGCCAATCCGCCGGTTTTGGCAAAAGGAACAACTTCACTTGCTACATATGCTATATTCATAAAACCTCTTTAAGTAAAAACCCAAAGTAAAAAAACATTTTCCATACTACAAAAATAATAATAAACTTGCTTATATTTAAGCGATAAAAGCCTAAAATTATTGTTTTTTTATGTTATACAACCTTTTTAAGTTGATAAAGTCTAAATTAATAGATAAAAACAAAACTTTATGATTGAAAGCGAAATTGAATTAATACGTTTGGCTCAACAAGGAAACAGAAGAGCCTTTGAACAAATAATTTTTAAGTACGATAAACACGTTCTTAATATTGCATATTCGTTTAGGAATAATCCTGATGATGCAAAAGATATATATCAAGAAGTTTTTTTGAGAGTATTTAAAGGACTAAAAAATTTTAGATTTGACAGCGAGTTTTCGACATGGTTATATAGAATAACAACAAATATTTGTATAACATATAAAAACAGGAATAAAAAAGAAATGCACGACTCAATTGATACGGAAATAAACAACGGAGACGAAAAATATTCCGATTATATGCCGTCTGAAAATAAAACCGACGAATTACTACTTAAAAATGAGACAAATAAATTAATTGAAGATGCCCTTAATACTTTGCCTGCTCAACAAAAAATGGCATTTACTATGAAATATTTTAATGAATATAAAATAAAAGAGATAGCCGAAATTATGAGTTGCAACGAAGGTACAATAAAACGTTATCTTTTTAATGCAACCCATAAATTACAAAAAATGTTATCGCCGTTAATGGGTAGATAATTTTTAAAACTAAAGGTGTTATATGAACCACGAAAATATAAAAGATTTGATATTACTTTATATGCTAAATGAGTTAAACGAAGAAGAGGTTAACTTAGTTAAAAATCACTTAGAAACTTGTGAAGAATGTAGAAATGAGTTAAAACAACTTTCTTTTGTACATGAAGCGGTATTAAATAGTAAGCCGGAAGAAATAGACGAGTACGAATTGCAGAAGGCAAGACTAAACTTGCTGGATGCTTTGGACGATATTGAAGACAAAAAATCATTTATTGTTTTATTTAGAAACTTTTTTAGGTTTATTAGTTCCAAAAAGCTTGCCCCGATATTAGGCTTTGCCGCAACATTGGCATTTGGTATTTTTATAGGGTATGGCAGTACGAGTTATTTTAATAACGGTGCAACCGACCAAGTTAACGAAATTTTTAATGTGAGTAATAAAAAAGATATACCTGTGATTGATAACGTTACATTCTTAAGTAGTAATCCGGAAACGGGAGATGTAGAGCTTGGTTATACAATTAGCAAACAAATTTACTACAAAGGTAATTTTAGTGACGAAAGAACAAAAAGACTTATTGCAATGGCTGTAACAAACAGTAATAATTCAGGCTTAAAAATTACGGGAATAAATGTGATAAATAACCAACAAGATAAAGAATATATAAAAGACGAAAAAATTAAAAACGCTCTTATTACTGCGGCAAAAGGGGATAAAAATGCAGGTGTAAGAAGGCAGGCTTTAATAACTCTAAGTAAATTTAAACCCGATGATAACATTATTGAAGCATATTTATTTATTTTAACTACGGATAATAATGCCGCCATAAGAATTGAAGCAATAAACAGACTAACGGAAATAAAATCCGAAGGTTATAAAATAGATGAAAAAACTAAAAGTATAATAAGCGAACGCGCAGAAAAAGACGATAATAAATTAGTACAAATTAGGGCTGCTAAGTTTATAAATGAGGAGATATAAAAATGAATAATAAATTAAAAATAATTTTAATTATAGCAATTTTTTTGATCGGAATTGTTATAAAAGGAGAACAGACGGAAGGCGGCGGAGTATTAAATTACAAAGTATCAAGCGGTAGTACTTTGGAAATTAGCATTATGCAGGGAGATATTGATATTAAAACTTGGGATAACAATGAACTTGTTTTAAGCAGTTTGACTGATGAAGATGATGAAATGCCTATTACATTAAAACAGGAAGGAAATACTTATACAGTTGTAAATAAAAGAAACTCGTTTATTTGGGGTTCTGCGGATTTGGAAATAAAAATTCCTAAAAAAATGAATCTAAAAATAAATAGCAGTAACAGTGATATTGATTTGCGCGGAACATTAGAAGCAGATTTACGTATTAGCATTGGTGCGGGTGATATATCCACGGATAATGTATCTGGCGATATTTTGGTAAAAACAAGCGGCGGTGATATACGTATGGGGAGCTTAAAAGGAAAAATTGAGGTTAATACTTTTGGCGGTGATATTAGAATTAATAGTATAATATCGGATAAGTTGATAAAAATTGAAACTGCCGGCGGAGATATAAAATTAGGTAAAGCAGAAGGAGAAAGCAAGATAAGCACTTACGGCGGAACAATTTATGTTGAAGAAGCAAAAAAAGAAGGAAACATTGTTTCTAACGGCGGTGATATTATTGTAAAAAAAATAGAAGGTAAGTACAAAATTAAAACTTACGGCGGTGATATTAATGTTGAAGAAGGAAAAGGGAATTTTATTGTTGAAACCGGCGGCGGAACTATAAAATTAAAAAATATTACGGGTTCGGTTAGAGCAAAAACATATGCGGGAGATATCTTCTTGGGTTTAATTCCTACAGGCGGAGACGAATCGAGCGCTAAAACCAGCTCGGGAGATGTTCATTTTTATATGCCAAATAACCAAAGCGCACTTGTTGAAGTTAAAGTAACCGGCGGTTTTTACGAAGATAGCGAGGAAAAACCGATTGAATCAGACTATTCAAGCTCGTCAGAGACTAAAGGAAAAATGGGCGGCTCGTACTTTTGTAGCTATAATATAAACGGTGGTAAAAATAAAATATATATAGAAACAAATAACGGAAGCGTAAGTATTAAGAAAAACAGAAATTGGAAATAACATAACTTTAAATAATATTAAAAATTAAATTCTTCCCGGTTATTTTTTTAATAGAAGTTCTAATCCTACCTTGGGGTATTAACTAAGCCGTTTATACCCCTTAATAATAAAAAATACTTTATTATTTGCCTTGATTAACATGCCATGTTTACGGATATTTAATTTTAACCGTTTTCTCCCGTAATGCGCGCAATTTGTAATAAGTAAAATCGAAGAAGTCTTTGTTCTTTTTCGCTTAAAGCTTGTTGTTCAATTTTTATAATATTTTTTGCTTCTTGCAAAGCTTTTATAATGTTTATAGGTACGTCAACTTTATCTTCGGAGATAGCAGAGAGCAAATTAAATGCTGCCGATAGAAATTTATTCATGTTTTCGTCGCTGCCGTTTTTATCGTAAATAGGCAATTTATTGCTCTTGGGCATAAACGGTAAATCGTTAGCTGCCGTTTGAAGAGTAAGCGGATATAATGCACTTGCTAATTCAACAAAACTATTTACGCGTGTAAAGACAGGTCTTTCGAGCAATGTCCAAATTTTATTACGCCATTTATCAACCGATTTTCTAATATTTAACAATTTTTCTACTTCAATAATCCATTCTTTGTCAATATCACCGGCAATATGTTTAGTTAATTCGGAAATTTCGGCATTAAAAAGATTCGGCTGTAAAAGTACTGCTAAATCCGGGCGTAAGGTCGGAAGTAAATCATAAATAAACTTTCCTCCTTCAAAAAAATCAGTTACATCTAAACCGTGTCTTCTAAGTAGTTCTTTCTTAAATATATCAATGTATTTTTTTGATGCGTCAAAATCTTCGTGTAAAGCAATTAATGCCGAATTTCCCGCTTTAAAAGCTTTTTCTAATTTTCCGTAGTAGTATAAGTTTGTGTCTTGATAAATTCTTAAGGAATGCAAAATTTCGTAAACAGGCAATTTGGGTAAAATTCTATCTTCAATAATTGTTAAAGTATCCCCATCAGGTAAACTTAATCGTGCAAAATCATCAAATGCTCTAAATAATCCTGTAGTTAACTGATTTATTCCGAGTATTGTGGTTTGAGATAAATTATGAGCAATAGCTCGCAAAAAACTGCCATACTTTGAAAAAGGTATAGTTTCGGCAATTTTTTCAAGAATTTTTTGTCCCATTTCGGAACCGGAAGATTTCCCCGGTCTAACGGTCGGTCTATCACGCAATACAGGGGATGTTCTGGCTATAAAGTAAGATATTATGTGTATTCCAACAACATCCTCTTCGTTTCCGTACAAAATATGTTTGAAATTTTGAGTAAAAATTTCGGCAAATTTATCAAATAATTCGTCTTTTCTCCCAATGGTTAATCTTTCTAATTCTTTAATGCCGCGTGTTTTAAATTGTAATCTGGTTTCTTTTAACGGTTCGCCGGCTCTTATTAATTCGTTTTCATAAAAATATTGCGAAAGTTTTACATGATAAATTAATTGTGCATAATCGTAAATAGGAATATTTCTTAATTTTTCTGAAATAGTACTTTGATAAGTACGTAAATCACCTCCGGCAAAAACGCCGAGTAAAGGCGTTACTGCATACTCGGTACTCTTTTTTGTCGATTCTTTTAAGTAATTAGAAAACCTTACATCGGACTCGTTAGATTTTAAAAATGCTTTTGTACCGGCAATTTCCGTATAAAAACCCCCTTGGCGCTGCATTGGTTCACCGCAGCCCATCTTCATCCTTATTTTTCCGATTAATCCTTTTTCGGCAAGCCAAATTGTTAAATTAAATTTAGCTTGCTTGTAAGCGTTCATTCCGGCAGTTTGTCCTATTTGTTGACTTAAATCGCTTCCGGCAACAAATACTTCTCCTATAATCTCGTTAAATCGTTGCGATGTATTATAATCTATTCTTCTGCTTTGGAATGCATAATTCCATACTTTATTTAAATAGTCTGCAATTCCCTTAACCGAATCGATATCTTCAAATAACGGAATTAACAATATATTGGGTAGCGTGCTGCCGGAATCATTTCTTCTCCTACTTTCTTTTTCGGCAACAAGCTTTCTATCAAGTGCAATTACTCCTTCTGCTTTGTTGGACATGCTAATTTGAAGACCTAAAACCATTCCAGGATTGCCGTATGCAGCGGCAATCTGATTTATTTCGTAAATGTTATATACAGTTGTATCAACTGCAAATTGATCTTGTGCAGTAATCATTTTTTGATGAATACGAGGGGTAATTACAAAGCGTTTTAATAAGTCTTTGTACAAAACGGCTTCACGTAAAACAAGATCGTTGTTAAGGTTTTTAGCAATACTCGGAATTAAATCGTAAAGGGTTTTTCTTAATTTTTTATTTAAGGAAAAATAATATTCAAGTAGCTGTTTTCTCTGTTTACGCAAATTAAGCATTTTGGTTTCAAGTCTATCATTGTGTTTCCAAAGCTTTATAATCGGGTCATCGGCAATATGCAGTTTCATACCAAGTTTGCGATATATACTTGGCTTTAGTTTAAATGGTAAAACTCCTTTAAATCGCTTTTCAAGTTTATGTGTTAAAACAGTTATCTGCTTTAATAAATCGGAAAACTTTTTATTTGTTTCTTTTAAATTTTCAATTTCGTTAAATAGCGTTTCTTCTATTTTAATTTCGGAATCAACTTTTACTAAAAGTTTTATAAACGAAGCCAAGTTTGTAACGTTTTTTATTACAACTGCTGCAACTAAGCTATGTCCTTGACCAGACGGGCGGTTGCTGCCGTCCCAATCACCCCAAAACGATAAAAACGTTTTATAATTTTTTTCTTTATGTAGGTTTATGTACTGCTCTGCATAAATGGCACAGCTTAAATCTAAAAGTAATTCATCCGGTTCATCTTTGGATTTTATAGCTACGTTAGTACCCAAAAATTCACGAATAAGCTCTAAAGAAACTTTATTAATATCTTTTTTCTCAGGTAACTTATTACGCAATAAAAACTCAATTATTTTTTCAAAAACCAATTCTGCTGCAATACCGTAAATTTGAGTCGGATGTACGGTCCTATCAAAAAGCCTTAATCTAAATCTATTTATTCTATCGTTAATATTGTCTTTATAAAATTCATATTGTAATGTTTTAATCAGTTCCGAATAATTATTTGTCCGATTTTTAACAATTAATGCTGCCAACAACTTTACACGATCGAATAGTCTTTGTTCAAAAACATTAATCCTTTCCTGCAAATAGCTTTCTTTGAAACTTGTAAATAAATCAACCGAATTTAGATTCAAAATTTTTGCTTCAACCGAAAATTGTTTTATTGACTCGTTTATAATTTGTTCTTTGTATTTATTCCACAATAAGCGGAATTGACTTAACATTAAGGAAGAATCAAATTCAAAGTTAACCGGAGTAAATGTTTTTTTAACATAACCGGATTCTTCTTCGGCAATCATTCGGTTTAGGTCAATTAATACTCTACGAGTTTTATTGTGCAAAATTTCGGCGTTATCTGTTCCGCCTAAGGTCAATCTAAAGGTTTTTCTACCGCTATCAAATCCCTTTTCTGTTCTGGCAAAGGTAGAAAGTGGTACAAGTCCTATTCCTTGTCTTGCCAATCCGCTTGCCAGCCAATCTAAAGAAATTCCTGCCGGTAGCCTTTCAATTATCATTTGCGGATACATGCTTCCCTTAGGAGCTTTTATATGTATAGCGTATTTGTTTCTATCTTCAGGCAGCCATGCAACGGCATCGTGCAAAGCTTTCATTCTATAATAGAATATTTTGTTGCGTAATCCCCAGTACGAGTTAATTGCTTCAACTTTATTTCTGTAAAACAAATATGCAAGAAATATTGCCCCATAATTCGGAGTAATATAATTGTTTATTTCGTTAAATTGTGAAAATAATTTTTTATCTCTAATTTCTGCTACAGTTAAACGAGCACCCGCATAAGAATCGGTTTTACTTAATGAATGAACCGTAATAAGTTTATCAGCATTTTCTTCGGTAATATATCCTTCGTTATATAACTCATCCGCAAGTAATCGTAAGGTTTTTATTTGCTTATATTCTTGTTCCGGAGCAACATTTTGATAGGATAAATCATCAATTACAAAAATATTATTTTGTAGAAGGGTTTTTAATAATTGTTTTAATTTGCCTGAATTAAATTGCATACCGGTGGCATTGTGGGGATTATTAATGGCAACCGCATATTTCGATTTGTTATTATGGTTTTGTTTAATTAAACCGATAACAGTATCGGTTAGCTTTTCAATATCAGGCTCGAAACTCTCGTCTAACGGTACTACATAAGATTTCGGGAAACAATGTTCGTATGTCCAGCTTAAATCCGGAAAAACAATATTATCTATTCCGCAATTAAATCCCAATAAACCTAAGGCAGTTCTTGACGAACCGCTAACAACAATGCAATTGTTAATTTTGTACTCGGGATGATGTTTTATAAAAGCAAATAAAAAACTGTTTTTTAAAGTCTCGGTAAAATATTTATCGTCAAAATTGTTAATAAAATTTTCTAAAAGTTCAATAGTTTTTACTTCGGCAAATAAATCATAACCAAATAAATTATTGGATAACTTAAGTTTGTTTTGTGTTAAATTAATTAAGTTGTTAAACTTTAAAGGATACTTGTTTAACAACTCTTCTTTATTTTTTACTATATTCTTTATTTTGTTTGAGTAATGTTCTGCCAAATATTGCAAGCCGTTATTTTTGAATACGGGTAAAACCGATATTTCAAATTGCGGGGTGACATTAATTTTAGCGGAATTATTAGTTGTATTTTGAAGTGTATTCTTTTGTAAAATATATGATAAAAATTCGACTTCGGTAGATGAAGGAGTTCCTTTTAGTTTAAACTGAATATTTTCTATTACATTAATAAAATCCGAATTTCCCGCAATAAAAACTATCGGGCTGCCGTATAACTTGGGATTAAATACTTCGGCAGTTATTAACCTTAGTACTCTGTTTTCCATTTTTGCTTCCCTTGCCAATGATAAATGGTTTGGGGCATTATTAGTTTCAACAAAAAACAAAGGATATATTAGGCTTAAATTTCGTAAATATCTTCTTGTCTTTTCCGAAGTATTTAATGATAGTATTAAAAAATGGGGTAAAATATTTTTTGTTACACTATCTTCAATCGCTTTGATTAATAAATCTTCATCCGAATTTATAAATGTAAAATCTAAGTTATTGTAATTAGTTAAGTGTTTAGGCAAAGATTTTCCGAACACAAGTACTTTGGCGGGTAATGTAACCAAATAGTTATTAAATGCGCTAAATAGAAGACGAAGTGCTTCGTTAATTCCTCCGGTGCTTATAATTATTTCGCGCTTACCGGTAATTTCGCCCAAATCGTATGATAAAGGTTCTCTTTGATATTTAGCAAGCCAATTAACAAAATAATTAACTAAAAAGCCGGGACTATTTTTATTAAAACCGCCGCGTGGCATGTATGGAGCGGCTACTTTAATTAAACCAAGTAAAAATTCCACTTCCTCTTTATGTTCTCTTTCTAATCCTGCTTTATCTAAAACGGACTCGATATTTTCTTCGCTAATTTCGTCTTCTTCAATATTAATATTTAACGCTAAGCGCAAATAAGCCGAAGATAAAGATGTATCTTGAACGGGATTACCAATATGGAAATTTACCCGTTCTTCTTTTGGTACGTTAGATGAAGCAGTAGCTTCGCTAACTTCCGATACTTTGGCTGCTTTAATTGCTTTTAGCTTAAAAAGCTCTAAAGGGTCTGATACTGGTTTCATGGCAACCGATTATAAATTGTTACTTTTTACGGTAGCATTGTTATCGGTTTTAAGATTATTTTTAAGGAAATTTTGAAATATTCCGATTAACTCCGGTACTTGCCCTAAGTCCTGCTGCGAAAGATTTACGACAGTGCGAGCATTTTTTAATGATTGGCTTGCTTCTGCCAGCCGAGCCGCTTGCGGAGTTAAAATTAACAATTCGGGATAGTTTTTAAGCAACTCAAGTTCTTTACTTTCATACTCAAGCTGCATATGTTTTCTCTTTAATTCTTCTTCGGTTCTTTTCTGTGCAAGTTCGGCTTCTTTAATTAATTCATTGTTCTTAATCTGTAATTTTTTAAGTTCAAGTTCGCTTTCCATTTTAGCAATTTCTTCATCTGCCGATATCTTTATTTTTGCACTTGCTAAACGGGCTTTTTGGTTAAGTGTTTCCGTCTGTTCCGCAATTCTTGCCGATTCTTGTTGCTTTAATGCTTCAGATATTTTTTTATCAGCCGGTTCAAACGACTGAACTACAAGAGAGACGATTTCAAGTCCGAGCTTTTCTCCGCTATCTTTTGCACTGATGTTTAAATCGTTATTAATTTTATCGGATGAAAGTTGTTCAATTCCAAAGTTTTCGGTAAAAGATTTAACTTTTCCTTCCAATATCAATTCAAGCTCTTTTGCAGCTTTAATAACTGCACTCGTGTTCCAACCACCTATTTTAATTAAAGCAGGTAAGTTTTTTGTATTAGCTGCAACAGTAACAGATAGTTTTACTTTAATATCAAGATTTCCTTTTGCAGTTGCCTCAATTAGCGGAGTAATTGTGTATGTTGTTTTGGGTAAAGCCAAACTAAAATGCCTTGGGTAATATCTGCCTGAACGCATATATATAACATCATTTTTTTCGTAAAGTACTACTGTATCGGGACTTTTTATACGATATTCATATAAAAATAGTACAATTATTAAAATAACAACGGCAGATACAACGTAAAGCATGTTAACTCCTAATTATATTCTAATTTTTAATCTTTATAAAGCAAAATGAAATACCGCAGAGTACCGTAAAAAGTGATTTTCGAGATTTTACAAACTTTTATGAAAATATTATGCAAATATACGAATAAATTTGCAAAAACTTGGCTTTAATGTTATATTTTAATAATTTATATTTGCGTAAAGCGAAAATATTTTATTAACAAACCGTGAGTACCACTTGGTTTATTTTGTTGCAAATATCAAAATTGAAGATGAAACCGAATACAACAAATATCTTGATAGCGTAGATGAAGTATTCGCAAAATTTAACGGCAAATATTTATCGGTTGATAATAACCCTAAAATTTTGGAAGGGGAGTGGAAATATACCAAAACGGTAATTATACAATTTAATAATGAAGAAGAGTTTAATAATTGGTATTATAGCAACGAGTATCAAAGTATATTAATTAATCGGCTAAAAGGAGCTGTTTGTGATACTATTCTGATTAAGGGAAATTAATATATGGTTATTGAAATTACTACTCTAAAAGATGAAAAAGTGCAATTCGCAAAAAGTTTAAACCATACAAAAGAATCAATTAAAAATAAAAAGTTCTTAATTGAAGGGGAAGATGCATTAAACTGGGCTATAAATTCAAATATAAAGATTGATTATATTTTTATTTCTAAAAACGAACAAAACTTAATTAAAAAATATTCCGATTTTAACGTGTTTACTTTAACTGAAGGATTATTAAAAAAAATTACCGAAACTAATTATCTTATTCCTATAGTTGCAGTCGGAAATATAAAGGAGAATAAAGGGAATAAAGACTTTTTGGTTGTTTTGGATAATTTACAAGATTTCGGTAATATAGGTACAATTGTAAGAACATGTAGCGCTTTTGGCATTAATGAAATAATTTCAACAAAACGCCAAATTGATTTTTATAAGCGTAAGGCAATTGATTCTTCAAGAGGGAAAATATACTCGACAAATATAAAATTATTTGATAATTCCGAAGATACAATTAATTGGTTAAAGCAAAATAATTATCAAATTATTACGACAAGTCCTTACGGCGATAAAATACAATCATTAGTTAAATTAGACGGTAAACCCATTGCATTAATATTGGGAAATGAAACCGAAGGTGTGAATGAAGAATTTTTACTAAACTCTGATTTAACAATTCAAATACCTATGAGCGGAAATGTAGAAAGTTTAAATGTTGGTGTGGCTGCCGGTATAAGTATTTACGAATTGAAACTAAAACAAATATTGGGGATAATTGTGCAAAAAATTAGAGCTACGTTGGGAAGAGAAATTAATGTAACGGCTATGTTTATTAAAGAAGTTCTTGATAAAGAATTAAAAAAAGTTTCGGATTTAAGCAGCACTCAGCTTGTGTTTTTAATGGTGTTAAAATGTGATGAGGTTATGACGGTTACCGATATGCAAAAGCAATTCGGAATTACCGATATTGAATTGGAAAGTTTTCTTTATCCGCTATCGGAAAAATTATATATTAATAAAGTTTCTAACGATAATTTAATAATTACCGAAATAGGCGCCGAAACCATCGGTAAATTATGGAGTGTTGTGGAAAATGCGGAAAATAAAATATTAGAAATATTTACCGAAGACGAAAAACAACAATTACTTTATTTAACAGATAAATTGAAAAATAGATGTTTGGAATTAATAGGCAAAGAGAGGCACTAAATTATAATTTAATTTATTTCTCATAATTTGTAAAGTATTAACACTCTATTATTAAATATAATTGTCTTGCTCTAATTCTTTTTACTTAATAGGTTTAAACTGCTATTGCATATTATAAACAAAATGATTAATATTAATATAAGTAGTAAAGAAAGTTTATAATAAATGACTTTATGAGTAATAATTATTTGAGCGGACATGAGTAAATTAAATTTTAAAAAGGGTTTATCGTTTAAGATGATTCTTATCATCTTTGCAAATGTTACAATAATTACCGCTATCATTTTTGCTTATATTTATATCGTTTCGCGTGACACAATAAAATCAAATTTAAAGAAGAACTCGGAGTTACTACTTTATTCAACAGTGGGCAAAGTTGAAAAAATATTAACCGGAATTGAAAAAGTACCTGATAACTTTGCACGTATTGTCGAAAAGCGAAGGCATAATGATGGTGAACTTTTAGAAATGTTAACTACGCTGGTAAAAAACAACGAATCTATTTACGGCTCGGCTATAGCTTTTGAAACCGGTTATTATCCTAACAACCAAAAATACAATTCGTTATATGTTTATAAAGAAAAAGGGAAAATATACTCAAAACCGTTAGGTAACGAAAATTATGACTATTTTACATGGGAGTGGTATAGTAAACCTCGGGATATAGGTGAATCTGTATGGAGTTTGCCGTATTTTGACGAAGGAGGGGGAAATATACTAATGTGTACTTATTCGGTGCCAATGTACGAATATGATGAAAAAGGTAACAAAAAGTTTATCGGAATTTTTACTGCAGATATTTCATTGGATTGGCTAAGTGAATTGATTTCAAAAATTAAAGTTGAAAAAACGGGATATGCGTTTATGATTGCCCGAAACGGTGTAATTATTACCCATCCGCTACAGGAATTAATACTTACCGAAACGATTTTTACAATTGCAAAAAGAGCAAAATCGAAGCAATTGGAAATAATAGGCAGAAATATGATAAAAGGGGAAACGAGCTTTGCCGAAATTGAGTATAAAAACATAGCAACAGGAAAGTTAAGCTGGATAGCATATGCACCCGTTAATAAAAATATGTGGTCGCTGGGTATAGTGTACCCCGTGGAAGAATTTACTGCTCCGTTAAAAAAGTTATTTTGGGTTGTAATAATTTTAGCGGTTGCAGGAGCTTTTATTTTACTTTTTGCCATAATATTTATATCAAATTCAATTACTAATCCCATAAGAAGGTTAGCAAATGCAACAACAAAATTTAGCGAAGGGAATTTTGATGTAGAGATACCCAAGCCAAGCTCACAAGATGAAATTGCCGAACTTACAGATTCATTTTTAGTGATGCAAGATAAGCTGAAAGATACAATAGGTAAATTGCGGAAAGCAAAAAAGGAGTTGGAAGACTATAACGAAACTTTGGAAATTAAAGTTAAAGAAAGAACTGCCGAAATTGAAGCGAAAAATATCCAGCTTGATAAAGCGTTGGCAAACGTAAAAGAATTAAGCTTAATTGGTCAACAATTAAATTCAACTTTGGACTTAGAATCAATTTTTAATACTGTTTATGAAAGCGTTAATAGACTACTTGATGCAAATACTTTGTTAATAATGCTTGCAAACACAAAAGAAAATACTTTGGAGTGTAAACTTGCAATTGAGCATGGTGAAAGATTGCCGGAATTCGGATTTAGTTTAGAAGATAAAAATAGATTTGGAGTATGGTGTTACGATAATAAACAGCCTGTTTTTATAAATGATGTTGATGTTGAATATTCCAAATATATTACTCACAGAAATAAACCGAAAGCGGGAACATATGTTTCATCTCTTATCTATTTGCCTTTAATGGTCGGAGATAGAATAATAGGAGTAATTTCATGCCAAAGCTTACAAAAAAACTCTTATACCGAAAGTCATCTGAATATCTTAAAAAACTTGGCTATTTATACGGCAAGCGCATTAGATAATGCATTTGCGTACGAAAAAGTTAATTTGGCAAATAAGGAGTTAAAAGAAGCGCAAGCACAGTTAATACAAGCAGAAAAAATGGCTTCATTAGGTCAATTAACTGCCGGAATTGCACATGAAATAAAAAACCCTTTAAACTTTATTAATAATTTTTCTGAGTTATCAATTGATTTGGCTAAAGAACTTTCAGAAGAACTTGAGAATCAGAAAGATAAATTAGACTCAAAATCATTAGATTATATAAATGAAATTTTAGGTGATATAAGCCATAATGTAACTAAAATTAACGAACACGGAAAAAGAGCAGATAGCATTGTAAAAGGAATGCTGTTACATTCAAGAGGGAAAGCAGGAGAAAAACAAAAAACCAATATTAATGATTTGGTTGCCGAGTACCTTAATTTAGCTTATCACGGATTTAGAGCACAAGACTCATCTTTTAATATTAAAATGGAAACGGATTATGACCATAATATAGGAACAATAAACATAGTTCCGCAAAATATTAGTCGAGTACTTTTAAATATTTTTAATAACGGTTGCTATTCTGTTAACGAAAAGAAAAAAGAAAGAAAGGATAGTTATAGCCCTATTATTAAAGTTACAACAAAAGATTTGGGAGAAAAAGTAGAAATAATAATACGCGATAACGGAAAGGGAATACCTCAGGATATTATTGATAAAGTATTTAATCCCTTTTTTACAACCAAACCTACAGGCAAAGGAAC
>CALGLM010000266.1 GCA_937930275.1 uncultured Ignavibacteria bacterium | reverse complement strand
ACCGCGTCCTTGTTCTCCTGCACGAGCCGCTTCAATAGCAGCATTTAAGGCAAGCAGATTTGTTTGATCTGCAATTTCATCAATTACTTGAGCAATTTCGCCTATTTGGTCAGTTTTCTGAGCTAAAGAAGAAACAATTTTTCCGGTTTTATCAGTATGTTTAACAATTAAATCCATACCGCTTTTAGTCTCGTTAACTTTATCAACACCTTGTTTTGCATAATTTGCGGTTAAATTGGTTTTATCTGCAACAAGTTTAGTGTGATGAGCATTTTCCATAATTGTTTTAGTCATCTCTTCAACGGCCGAGGCAACTTCGCTTGTTTGAGCTGATTGTTCTTGTGCACCGGTTGATAATTCTTCTACCGAACTTGAAATTTGGGAGCTTGAGCTTGAAGTGGCTTGTACGGATTCTGTTACTCTAATTAACATATCACGTAAGTTATCAACCACGCTATTAAACTGAATAAGTAATTTTGAGATTAAATCATTATTATTTTTAAAATCAACTTTAACCGTAAAATCACCCTGTGCAAATTTATCAAATTCAGCCAATAGTTTTTCAATATTTTCCCTTAAATATTCTTCTTGTTTTTGTGCATTTAAACTTAAATTTTCTGCTTCGGCGGCAGCATTTAATGCGGCTTCTTTTTGCCTATTAGCTTCGTTAAATGCCGTTTTAATATTAAATAACATCTTGTGGAAAGCATCGCTTAATACACCGAGCTCGTCTTTGCTGTCAGATTCAATTTTAACGTCATAGTTACCGTTTGCTGCATGGTCTGCTGCTATTGATAGGTTTTTAATAGGAGTAGCAACAAAATTTGAAAAGTAAATTCCGATAATTAACGCAATTATTAATGCAACAAGAATAGCTGTGTATAATGAGTTTTTAAAAGCCGATACTTCTTCTTCTACTTTGTCTAAATATACTCCGCTTGCAATGTACCAACCCCAGTTTCTAAAACCTTTAATGAAGGAAATTTTATGTTGAGGCTCATCAACACCGGGTTTTAATTGAAAATATTCCAAAAATCCGTCACCGGAATTTGCCGCATTTTTCATTTCCACATAAAGTTTCATTCCGTTAGCATCAACACTTCCGCTCATATCTTTACCAATATTTTGAGGACGTAAAGCATGAACCTTTAGAATATAGTTTTCATCAAAAACAAAAAAGTAATTATCGGTATCATATCTTTGTGTACTAATAACTTCTGCGGCTTTTGCTTGAGCTTCTTCAAGTGTCATTTCACCGCTATTAACCTTATTTTGATAAAGGTCAAATGTATTATATACAGATTCTACAATTTCTTTTGTAGATGTGTATTTGTTTTGGTGCCATGCATCAGAAATTGCAGGCAATACATAAAACTGTAAAATTAACAACAACGGAATAAATGAAGTTATTACTAAAAGCAATAACTTATTCCGGATGCCTAAATTCTTAAAAAATGAACTCATAAATTCTCCTAAAATTTAATGTCAAAATTCACTTCCATTTTTATTCTGTCAGATATATGTTCAGATTCTTTATAATATTTGGCATATCTTAATTCAGGAGTAATTGAAACCGCTCCCTTTTCGCTTTTATAAATCGGTATTTCGTAATTAACCCAGAAATAGGCAAAACCGTAATCAACATCTTTAAGAACTTGTTTTTCGGTTAATTGTGCATAATCAAACCATGCTACTAAGTTACCGGGTCCAAGTTTTCCGCTCATTTTTAGTCTTAATAAGTATCCGCTATATTTAGAAACCGGATAACCGGGTTCTTGAACGCTCTTTAAATCTTTGTTATCTTGTGAAGAAATTGCAGCAGTTCCCTGTAAAGTAAATTCTCCTAATTTGGGAGTAGTTATATTCAGTCCAAACGTGTTTGGTTTACACATAGAGTCTTTTTGAGAAGAAATACTAATTAATGCCATAGGTGCCAAAGTAAATCCCGAAACTGGAATAGCATAATTTAATTCAAATGTCATCTGGTCGTTTTTATCACTTAATATTGTTCCGTCATAAGCTTCTTCTTCTTTTCCTTTTGCGTCTTCAATTATTAGTTTTGCACCAAAAGTACCTGCAGATGTTTTATAGTTACCTGCAAATCCAAATGCTCCGTCAGTATTAAAAATTGCATAAGGGATATCAACCATTTTATTTGGGTAATAATGTAAGTCGTAAATCGGATTATTTATTGATCCGAGAGGGAATAAACCGACTTTAAAGTTATATGTTTCGGTTTCCTGTCCAAAATAGAGTTCCATGAATGATAATGAAGCTCTTCGTGAACTTTGACGTGATGTAGGTTTAGAAGGGTTTTGATCAGTACCTAAAATATCAGGAAAATCACCTGTATTAAAAGTTGAATAGTAAAATATACCGTTGTGACTAATTAAAGTGTGAAATTTCCATCCTTCACCAATATCAGCATTTAAATTTAATCGGGCACGGTACATATAATAAAAATCACTTGTTTTAGTTCCGTTTGCGGGGGTTTTGTCATTAATATCGTAGCGAGGTCTAACTCGTGCATCACCGTTAATGGTAACTTGTGCTTGTATTATTGTAGCGCAAAGAATAAATAATAATAAGTACTTGTACATTTTAGCTCCGAATCTATTTATTGAATAAATCAAAAACTGTTAAATCAAACTAAAAGTTTATTACGGATTAAAATATCTGATTTAGAAAATTAAAATGGATCTGTTTATCATTATAATTATCTATTTCAATATCTTTTAATTCATCATTTGTATAACCTGACTTAACTTCATTTATTATAATAATTTTATTTTCAAAATCCACTTTGTAATAAATACGCCAAGTTCTATAAGAAAGAATGTAATTGGATTCGTCAATCTGTGTAATTCTTTTTCTATCGGTATTTACCGGTTCAAATTCTAATTGAAGTGCCGAAAAGTTTTTCAAATTTATATCAAACTTTGAGTATAAAAATTCCATTTGTTTATCGGCAAGCTCGTTATAATTAACTAAAAATTTATCATTTAAATTATACTTAACCCAACCGGTTTTGGATTCGGGGAAAGAATCGGAATAGGGTAAATAAGGTTTTATGTCAATTATCGGAGTACCGTCTAAAATGTCTGATTCTGAAATGTAAATATTTAGACCTTCAATTTTTTCTAATTTTACACAACTTAAGCCTATCTTGTTCGGTCTATGAGGCGAACGAGTAGCAAAAACCCCTATTTTTTTATAAAAATGTCGTGGAGGATGAACTTTAGGTTTCCAATTTTCATTCAAATGGAAAATATAAATTACCCAAATTCTATCAAATCCTTCCAAACCTTCTATGGCTTGGTTAAAATTCATTTTATTATTAAGCTTGATAATTGAGAAATTGTTTTGCGATAAAACACCTTGACGAGGTGTTTCGTAACGATATTTTAACTTTGATTTTATGTATCCAATAGGTGCTATAGAAAAATTATCCATATTTTTACAGTAGTAATTTGTAATAAACTACAATATATTGCAAAATATTTTAAATAACAAGAATTCAAATGATTTTTTGAAATTAGGAACGAATAAATAAAAAATTGTGTTAAAGAATTAAAAATAAAAGGAAAATTATGAAGAATTTTATGTATTATAATCCGGTTAAAATAATATTTGGTAAAGGGGAACTAATTAAGTTAAAAGAGAATATTGAAAAAGATAAAAAAGTTCTTATTATTTACGGTGGGGGTAGTATTAAAAAAAACGGAGTGTATGAAGGGGTAAAATCAGCTTTAGAGGCGTACACAGTATATGAATTTTCGGGTATAGAACCAAATCCTAGATACGAAACATGCATTAAGGCAGTTGAACTTATAAAAAAAGAAAATATAGACTTTTTGTTAGCAGTTGGCGGCGGATCAGTTATAGATGCTACTAAATTTATTGCCGCAGCAGTAAAATACAACGATAAAGATCCTTGGGATATTTTGTCAAAAGGAGTAAAACCGATTGACGCACTTCCATTCGGCGTTGTTTTAACTTTACCGGCAACCGGAAGCGAAATGAACTCGGGAAGTGTTATAACAAGGGAATCAACAAAAGAAAAATTTGCATTTGGCTCACCGGTTACATTTCCAAAATTTTCAATACTTTTACCAGATGCAGCCTCAACTTTACCTAAAAAACAAGTTGCAAACGGTGTTGTTGATGCATTTGTTCATGTAATCGAACAATATGTTAATTATCCTGTTAATTCTCCTCTTCAAGATAGATTTGCCGAATCAATATTGCAAACATTAATGGAAATTGGACCTAAAGTTGTAGAAAACCCTGCCGATTATGATTCCATGAGTAATTTGATGTGGTCTGCAACTATGGCATTAAACGGCTTAATAGGGCTTGCAGTTCCCCAAGATTGGGGTATCCATATGATAGGTCACGAATTGACTGCTTTGCACGAAATTGATCATGCACAGACTTTAGCAATTGTTTTACCCGGATATTGGAAAGTACTTAAAAATGAGAAAAAAGATAAACTTCTTAAATTCGGCGAACGTGTATTAAAAATTGAGGATGGTGATGAGAATGAAAAAATTCAAAAAATTATTGATAAAACCGAAGCGTTTTTTAATTCTCTCGGTATTAGTACTAAATTAGCCGATTATAATGTTAAAGAAGATTCAATTGAAGTAATTTGTAATCGTTTAAACGAAAGGAAATGGTTTAAGTTAGGTGACAGAGGACTTGTTACACCCGAAAAAGTGTCGGAAATTCTTAAAATACAATTAAAATAAATTAATAATAAATTGCTTATCCTTATCCAAAATTTAAGATAAGGATAAGCGATAATTTATAAGTTTATTCAAAAACAACTAAAATTTCAAATTAATAAAATTAAATGGAACTAAATTATTTATTAATGTGGGGAGTAATTATCTTCCTATTTAATATTCCTTTTGGGTTTCTTAGAACAAAGCATAAGACATTTTCCTTAAAGTGGTTTTTGTACATACATTTACCCGTTTTAATAATAATATTAATCCGGTTACTATTTGGAATCCCGCCTTCATCAATCTCAATAGCTATATTTTTTATATCATTTTTTATGGGTCAGTATATAGGAAAAAAAATATCGCATGCAAAATTATTTAATTAAAACATAATTTTTTTGGTTTAAATAAAAAAAAATTATTATTTTATATAATAAAGTAATAAATTTTAATTTAATTGGGTTTTTATTTTGCAAAATAAAAATAATAGATGGCTTTATACTGTATTAGGAGGAATATTTTTATTCATTGCAATAGTTATTTTTGTGAATTTATACATTTACAAAACGCATACAAATACATTAAAAAAAGAAATAAAAGACGAACTCTTATCTGTTTCGGAAATTAAAAAAAATATACTCAGCAAAGCTTATCAAAATTCGCTATATAATATTTACTTGCTTAAGCAATTTATAAATTATGATGATACTTTTTATAATATATTTTTGAAAGCAAAGGATACAAAAAATGTTGAAGACTTGAGCAGATATTTAAGGGTTTTACAAAATGAAATGAAAGCGGTTGCGGTTTTAGATACAAATTTAAATTATGTATTTAAAAGGGGTATCGGCGCGGATGAAATTATTCAAGAGAATTTGATTAAAAAAATCAATAAATTTAAATTAGATTTTGCGATAAAAAATAAAGCGGCAAAATTATCTTATGGTACCTATCATTTAGTTGATGATTTTGGTTTCCAAATTAAGAAAAACCAACCGGTTTATTTTGTTTACACACCCTTAATAACCACAATAAACGGAAAAAGTTTTATATACGGCTATATTATTGAATCTTTTAAATTTGATTCAATATTTAGGTTGGCGCTAACACCAATAATTAGCGGAGAAAAAAAATACGAATTTGAATTAATAAAAACCGATAACTATGTATCGGGTAAAGTTATAAGAATTAAAATTGTTAACGGGCTTAGCTTTAAGGTAATTTATAACAAAACAAACATCCCAGCTTATTATTTGCCAATAAACAAAATTGACTTTGGATTTTATGAAGGGTATGATACCGATAATGAATATGTCATGGCAAAAATTGAAAATTTCTCGCGAAGTAACTATGATTTGTTGGTTAAGGTTAACTTAAAGAATTATTTTGAATATCGTGATAAGTTTGCATTTTACCTAATTGGATTTACATTAATAATAATATCAGGGGGATTATTATTAGTCTATACTTTTAGAAATTATTTTAAAGCATTAAACTACAAAACTGAATATGAATTATTAAAACAAAAGCAAGAGTTTCAAGTAAGATATGATACGCTATTAAAAAACGCAAATGATGCAATAGTATTATATGATAGAAATGGAAATATTCTTGAATTTAACGATAAATTTGGAATAGTATTTGGTTTATCAAAAGAAAAAACTTCTGATTTAACGATGAAAGATATATGGTTTTTGGGAAATTATGAAAAAGATAAATCGATATTATTAAATACAAATTTATTTGAAGGAAAACTATTTGAAACATTAAACCTTGATAAATCTAAAAATTTATTTCCGGTTGAAGTTAGCATAAGAAGTGTTAAAATTGAAAATTTTAATTACAATCAAGCAATTATCCGAGATATATCAGAAAGGAAAAAAAATGAAATTGAGTTGACTGAAGCCAAAGAAAAATATAAAAATTTAGTAGAGAATATTAATGACGTAATCTTTACAATAGATAATAGGAGTATTATTAGATTTGTAAGCCCGGTAATTTATAATTTAATAGGATATACTGATGAAGAAGTTCTAAATAAAAGTATAAACGAGTTTTTATCAGAAAGCGATAAAAGCAAAATTAAAGAAATTAGAGAGTCGTTACTTGTTAACGAGTTGAATTCAACAATATTATCATTGGTTAAGAAAAACGGCGATTTATGTTATGTAAATGCTTCTACACGTTTGAATAAAGTAGGCAATAACGAAGTGATAATTAACGGTGTATTAACTGATATTACAAATGAAAAGAATTTGGAAACTATGCTGGAAAAGGAACGATTAGATTTAAAAACAATAATCGATCTATCACCGGTTGCTATTTATTTTAAGGACAAGTTTAACAAATATATTAAGGTTAATAAAGCCGCAGCATTAATAAGCAATACATCTGTTGATTCTTTTGAGGGTAAGTCAGCAAAAGATATATTCCCTGATACCCATGATATTTATTATAAAGAAGATTTATCTATAATGCTAACGGGTGTACCTAAGTTTGGCATTACGGAACGCTTGGTTATTAACGGTAATTCAATTTGGTTGAGATCTGATAAAGTGCCTTGGTACGACGAAAAGGGTGAAGTTGCCGGAATAATTTGTTTTTCTGTAGATATTACCGAACAAATGCGTGCTGAAACTGAGCTAATTAAAGAAAAAGAACTTTTACATTGGATTTTACGTACTATTCCGGTCGGATTAGTTTATATTAGCACTAAAGGAGATATTTTAATAGGAAACGATTCTGCAAGTAATATTTTCAACTTATCTTTTAATCAAAATAAGTATAAATATAATTCACCCGAATTATTATTGTTTGAGCCTGACGGAAAAGAAGTGGAGTTAAATAATAATCCGTTTTATGTAGCATTATTAAATCAATCATCGGTAAGAGAACGTGAATTGTGCTATTATAAAAAAGACGGCAAAAAAATAGTGCTTAGTATCAATACTTCCCCGGTAAAAAACGAATCCGGCAGTATTGAAGGAATTGTTGCTTCAATTGAAGATATTACAAAAAGAAAAGAATATGAATTAGCACTTGTTGAAAGTGAAAAAAGATATAGATCGTTATTTGCAAGTATGCAAGAAGGTTTTGGTTTACATGAAATTATTTGTGATGAAGATGGTAAAGCTATAGATTACATATTTTTGGAAGTAAACCCGAGTTTTGAGAGATTAACGGGCTTAAAAGCAAGTGAAATAGTAAATAGAAGGGCAAAAGAAGTTTTACCGAACTTGGAAGATTTTTGGATAGAACAATATGGTAGTATTGCATTTTCGCAGAAATATGCCGAGTTTGAAAGTTATTCATCGGACTTAGGTAAATACTTCAAAGTTTCTGCTTTTTCAATTGTAAAAGGAATTTTTGCCACATTATTTGAAGATATTACCGAAAAGAAAAAAATAGAAGCAGAATTAGAACAACATCGTCAAAACTTAGAGATTATGGTTAAGGTACGAACTCAAGAGTTGAATAAATCTAATATTATGTTAGGTCAAGAAATTGAAAAAGGAAAAGGGACCGAAATGATGTTAAAAAAGACATTAGAAGAGGTTCAGAAATTTAGTGATCTGAAAACTCGTTTTATATCTACTGCTTCGCACGAGTTTAGAACACCTTTAACAACAATATCTTCGTCTATTCAGTTGCTGGGTAGTTACGGTAGAAAATGGGATAATGAAAAATATGACCAGCATATTTTAAGGATTCTACGTACAATAGATAATTTAACAGAATTAATAAATGATGTACTTTTGGTTAGTAAAGTAGAAAGCGGTAAAATTGAATTTAATCCGTATTACCAAGATTTAAATGCTTTTTGTTCCAAACTTGTTGAAGAATTAAAAAACGATTTTGCACAAAACCATATTTTGGATTATAAATATTTAGCATCTAAAAATGAATTTTATATTGATAGTAAGCTGCTTCGTTCTATACTTACAAATTTATTAACAAACGCTATAAAATACTCTTCAGTAGGCGAATTAATTAAAATTACAATTGATAATAATGAAAAATTTATTAAAATATTGATAGAAGATAACGGAATCGGAATAAGTGAAGAAGATTTAGCTCATTTATTTGATCCTTTCCATAGGGGAAAAAATGTTAATGATATTTCGGGTACGGGATTAGGTATGTCAATAGTAAAAAGATACGTTGAATTACATAAAGGTACAATTGAAGTAAAAAGCAAAATTAACAGCGGAACAACCGTTAAATTAAGTATTCCAATATTATTACCGGAGAATAATGAAGTCGAAAGTTCTAATAATTGAAGATGATTCTGATATAAGGGCAAATATTGAAACGTTATTATTGGAGGAAGAGTATATTGTTGAAACTGCTGCTGACGGTTTTACCGGTATTGAAAAAGCTAAAAGATTTTTACCGGACATAATAATTTGTGATATAATGATGAAAGGTATATCTGGTTATGATGTTATAAAATCTTTACTTTCTAATAAAGAAACACGAACCATTCCTTTTATATTCCTATCAGCAAAGGCTGAAAAAGAAGAAATTAGGATGGGAATGGAACTTGGAGCAGATGATTATTTAACCAAACCGTTTAAAAATTGTGAATTACTTAATTCAATTCAAACACGATTAATAAAAAGCAAAATTTTTAAAGAGGATAATACAATTGATAATTTTGAATTAAAGACTAATGAAAAATTAAAATTGGATAAAGCTATTTATTTAAGGAGTAAAGGAGATATTGTCTTTTTTAAAGTATCGGATATTAATTATATTAGTGCAGCCAACCAATATAGTGAAGTTCATTTGCTTAATAAATCATTTTTACTTTCCCATAAAACACTTAAAGAGTGGGAAAGTATGCTTCCTTGCGAAAATTTTATGCGAATTCACAAAAGTACTATAATTCGCGTGGAAAATGTTGTAAGGTTTGTTAAATTTACTGCTTCTTCTTATAGAATATATCTTAAAGATGTGGATTTTCCGTTTGAGATAAGCAAAAGAAAGCTATCAGGGTTAAATATTCAAAAATAATTTTTACCGTTAACTCAAGAATATGACCGTTAACTCACGATTTTGACCGATAACCACTCCTAATGACCGTTCACTCAATTTTTGTTTTTTTTATTATACTTTAGTATTAGTTTTACATAAGACAAAAACAATATTAAGGTAGTTTTCAACAATTAAGAAAATAAGTTATGATTGAATCAAGACCGACATTAGTATTAGTTGTTGAAGACGAAAGGGACTTGAGGCTTAATTTAGAAGACATATTACAGTTCAATGGGTTCGAGGCAATTGCGGCGGAAAATGGTTTGGAAGGTTATAAGAGAGCGGTAGAGTTTGAGCCGGATATAATCATCAGCGATGTAAGAATGCCGGAAATGGACGGATTGGAATTATTAAAAAAATTACAAGACAATCCGATAACAAGAACAATTCCGTTTGTTTTTCTTACGGCTAAAGTAGAAAGTGAGGACATAAGGACAGGGATGGCTTTGGGGGCTGATGATTATATTACAAAACCTTTCAAAATTGATGACGTAATAAACACAATAAACTCCAGATTATTAAAGAAACAGGCTCAACACGAGTTAATAGGTGATTTTAAAAACACTGTTGTACGCAATGCGTCTCATAATCTTCGAACTCCCTTAGTAAGTATAATCGGTTTTGCAGATATACTTTTAAGCGATTTTGACCAGATGAGCAAACAAGAGATTTTAAATTTTATATTAAAAATAAAACGCTCGGGTGAGTTGCTTAAAGATGATATTGATAAATTTATGCTTTATTCCGAGTATGTTGCGGGTTCGGATAATCATGTTGATTTATCCGAAGTATTTGTTGCCGATAGTAAAAAAATAATTTCGCGATTATTAAAAAAATGTATGGAATATAATCGCGAAAAAGATTTAATAATAGATATTAATGACATTAAGACTAATATAAAACCGGAATTGTTATCCTTTATATTAAGTGAATTAGTCGATAATGCCCTAAAAAATTCGATTGAGGGAACACCAATCAAAATAAGTGTGGAGTGTAAAGACGGTTACAATGTTTTTAAGGTTACCGATTATGGTACTGGAATTAATACGAGTAAAATTGAAAATATGAGCAGCTTTACACTCCAAAATTTTTCCAAAAAAAATACTTACGGACTTGGTTTAAGCTTGACAATTATCAAAAAAATTGTTAAACTTTATAACGGTAATATTGATATTACGAGCCAGAAGGATAAGGAGACTTCAGTTGAAATTAACATCCCTTTTGTCTCTAATATAAATAGTAAAGCTGTATAAAATACCAGTTTTGTAATTATTGTTCCGAGTTTTTATGCAAAATTCAAATTTTAATAGGGGATTAGTAGCTAATCCTAAATCATACCTCGATATCATATCTAATATTGTTAATAAATTAAAATTTGTTAATAAAGACACAGAAAAAGTATTTTTAGAGATTGGTGATAATCTTCAAAATTACTCGTCTCAGTCAAAAAAAATTAGTGATACTGCAAATAATACGGTGTTAAATATTTCGGAAAATGTACTTGAGTACGGATTTAACAATTTAACAAAGATTATAGGTGATCTAAATCATTATTTTCAAAAATCTATTTCAAATATAAAAAACGATAAAAACGAATTGTTAAATATTTTGGGATTTATTGAAAACATCTCGAATGAAATTCTAAATTTTAAAAAAATTGTAAAACATTTACGTGTTTTAGGAATATCTACTAAAATTGAAATAGCAAGGTTGGGAACCGATGATAAGGGATTTTCTTCGTTAGTTCAAAATGTTGACAGGCTTTCGGAAGTAATTGAACAAAAAGCAGGAAATATTTCGAAACAATCCAATTATTTAATAAACGAAATATCTAAAACCAACTATGATCTTGATAACCTTTATTCCGAACAGGATAGACTATCTAAAAATGTTTTAGATTCGGCAGCGTCTTCGTTAGATGATTTTAGACTACAATATAATAACAATAAGGAATTTATTGAAAGAACTTTTGCGAAGACTAAAAGTATAACCCAAAGTATTGCTGATGTAGTTGTTGCGGTGCAATTTCATGATATTACACGTCAACAGATTGAGCATATTGAGGAAGCTTTTGTCCATTTAGCAGATAGAATTGAGCGTGAAACCGATAACGAACAATTAAACGAGAATATTTATGATATATGCGAAATACAAGCGGAACAACTAAATCACTCGGCAGATAAATTTGGGGAAGCAGTTCAAGATATAATTGAAAAATTAAATTATATAGCTCAAGATTTTAATGAAATAAATAACGAATCGGAAAAATTATACCTAACTTCGCATAATGGCGGTAAAACACAATTAGAGACTGTTTGTATAAAGCTTATGGGAATTTCGGAAGCTTTAAGTAAAAATTCTTTGATTGAAGAACATCTTAATAAATCGATAAATACCGCAGTAGATATTGTTGAAGAATTGGCTCATTATGTTCAAGAAATTGAAGATATTGGGGATGAAATTGAGATTATTGCATTAAATGCAATAGTTAAGGCAGCTCATGTGGGAAACGAAGGGAGTGCATTGGGTATATTGGCAGAATCAATCCAAAAGTTATCGTTAGAAGCAAAAGAACAAACAAGTTCAATTACTATTAAATTAGAAAGCGTAAATTCAATAGCTCAAGGTTTACGTTTATCTTTAAATAGTGTTACAATAAAAGACGAATTAATAACAGAAAATGAATTAAAAAATGTTATTGATAAAATTCTAAAAAATGAATCGGAAGCAAAAAATCAGTTTTTATATTTAAATCAAAATATTTTGGAAATTAAAAAGGGAATTTCTTATTTTACATCCAAAATTAATATACATAATAAATTTTTAGACTCAGTATTTGGGATTGTTACAGATATTAACAAAATATTAAATTACATTCATCCTCAAATTAAGCCGCGATCACAAAGGCAAAATCAGGATATGCTGTATAAAAATTATACAATGAAAAGTGAAAGAGATATACACGATAAAGTAATTAACAATAGGAAAAAAATATCGCAAGAAACAAGTAATAACAATTCCGAGTTCGGAGATAACATAGAATTATTTTAGGGGATTATATGCTGGACTATAATTATCAGAACGATAAAGGTCAAATCACTATTCGTTTTAAAGGTGACTTGACAATTAGTGACGTTTCCGAGATTAAAGAAGTTTTTAACAAGGCTATTGCAGAAAGTGAATATATAATTGTTAATCATGATGAATGCGAATTGTTTGATTTGTCGTATATTCAAGTACTAATTGCCGCATATAGAACATCAAAGGAGTGGAGCAAAAATTTTAAAGTAATAAATAAAGAAAATGATAACTTTAAGCAGTTATTAAAAGATACCGGATTTGTACTTGAAGATATATTTATAAATTAGCAAATTTGATAGAGGATATAATGCCAAAAACGATTTTAACAGTTGATGATAGCAGTAGTGTTAGGCAAATGGTCGGATTTACGTTAAGAGAAGCCGGTTATGAAGTTATTGAAGCTTCTGACGGTAAAGATGCTTTAAGTAAAATGACCGGAAAACCTATTAACTTAGTTATTACTGATTTAAATATGCCAAATATGGATGGTATTGAACTGATAAAAAGTATAAGAAAAAACCCAATACATAAATTTTTACCGATTTTGATGCTAACAACCGAATCGCAAGAAAGTAAAAAAATTGAAGGTAAACAAGCAGGTGCTACCGGTTGGATTGTAAAACCATTTAAACAAGAGCAATTATTAGCGGTTATTAAAAAGGTTTTGGGATAATATTGATATGGATGATGATTCCAAATTATTTTATGAGGAAACAAATGAATTAATTCAAGCTTTAGAAAAACAGATGCTTAAGCTTGAAAAAAATCCTTTTGATAAAACAATAATAGGCGAAGTGTTTCGCCTACTACATACTATTAAAGGAAATGCCGGAATGTTTGGAAAAACAGATGTTTCGGAATATGCTCATCTAATTGAATCCGTATTTAATTTAATTCGTAATAACGAAATAAATATTACAACTCAAATAATAAATAGTTCTTTAGAATCGGTTGATATTATTAACGTTTTAGTTAATAATGTTAATAATATTCCCGATATAGTCAGGTTTAAAAAAGATAAAATTAAAAATGAATTTGAACAGATATTATTACAATATCGTGTTTCTAAGGAAAAACAACCCGTAGATAAAAAAACGGAAATTGTAAACAAAAAGTCGGTTAAAAAAGAGGATAGTATGTCGGAAATTCATAAACAAGCTTTTGTTGAAGAAGCAAATGAATTAATTGCCGAGTTAGAAAAGAGCCTATTAGAACTTGAGAAAGATAAAACCGATAAGGATTTAATATCTAAAATATTTAGAGCTATGCACACAATTAAAGGTTCTGCTGCAATGTTCGGGTTTGACGATATTTCGGTTTTTACGCATGATATTGAATCTGTTTATGATTTGATTAGAAACGGAGATATTAAAGTTGAAAAACAGATTGTAGATGTTACGTTACTTGCAGTTGATCAAATTTCCAATATGTTATGTATGGATCAACACGGAACAAGTGAAGATGATACAAGAACAAAAGAGATTTTAAGCTCGTTTAGAAATATTCTTAATAAGCATAAAAAAAATGAAGCTGAAAATATAGTTGATGTAGAGATTAAAAAAGTATCAGGTTCGTCATCCAAAAAAATATACTATATTTTAATAGAACCGAGCCCCGAAATAATGTTAAACGGTACAAATCTATTAAATTTATTAAAAGAATTGCGGGAATTTGGAGATAGCTGCAGTAAAGCCAATTTTGATAATTCAATTAATTTGGAGAACTTGAATTGTGAGAAATGTTATACCAAATGGCAGATGATTTTAAAGTGTGAAAAGGATGTTGATACAATAAAAGATGTTTTTATGTTTGTTGAAGATGACTGCAAAGTTGTTATAAAAGAAAACACAAATAAAACATTACTTGAAAATGATGAACAATTCTTTTTATTCTGTAAATCGTTTGAAGAAAAAGGATTTGAGATAAATTACGACTTGAATAAAGAAATAGATCATTTTTTAGGGGGCGATTTATTTGAAATTCCGATTGGATTAAAAGTGCCAAAAAACGAACCCAAAGTAAATAAAACAAACGAAGTTGAAAAAGTAAGCAGTATTAGAGTCAGTTCTGAAAAACTTGACGAATTAGTTAATTTGGTGGGTGAGTTAGTTACTGTTCAGGCAAGATTATCTTCTATTGCAAACGATTTAAGCGAACCGAGTTTAATTGCTGTTTCTGAAGAAGTTGAAAGAATAACATGGTCGTTGCGAGATAGTGCATTAAATATTAGAATGCTGCCAATCGGAACATTATTTAATAAGTTTAATCGATTAATTAGAGATCTATCGAAGGAATTAAATAAAGAGGTGAATTTAACAATTGAAGGGGCGGAAACAGAACTTGATAAAACCGTAATAGAAAAGTTAAACGACCCGCTAATTCATATCTTGAGAAATTCTATTGATCACGGGATAGAATCGCCCGAACAAAGACAACTGGTGAATAAACAGGAAATAGGCGAAATTCACTTATCCGCATCTCAATCAGGCGGTGAAGTACTAATTAAAATTACAGATGACGGCGCCGGATTAAATAAAGATGCAATTAAGCAAAAAGCAATAAGCCAAGGATTAATTTCTGAAGGTGTTGAGCTATCCGAACAGGAATTATTCGGTTTAATCTTTCAACCCGGTTTTTCTACTGCAAAAAAGGTTACTAATGTTAGCGGAAGAGGGGTTGGTATGGATGTAGTTAAAAAGTTGATTGAATTGTTGCGAGGATGTATAGAGGTTAATAGTAAACCAAATTTAGGTACGACTATTACTTTAAAACTTCCGCTTACATTAGCAATAATTGACGGATTACTTGTAAATATAACTGACGCTAATTTTATTTTACCTTTAAGTAGTGTTGAAGAGTGTGTTGAATTAAATGATGAAGATATTGAAAATGCGCACGGTAGGCATTTTATTAATATTAGAGGTGAAATTATTCCGTATGTTAATTTACGAGAAAGATTTGAAATTGAAGGAGCTAAACCGGAAATTGAGCAAATTGTTATAGCATCAATAAATAACGTAAAATGTGGTTTTGTTGTAGATAAAGTTATAGGGCAACATCAAACAGTATTAAAAACTTTGGGAAAAGTATATAAAAAAGTAGAAGGAATTTCCGGTGCAACTATTTTAGGAGACGGTACCGTGGCATTAATATTAGATATTGCAAAATTAGTTGAACAAGAAATTAATTTTGCTAAAGAAACCTATTAATATTTTAAAATTAATTACGATAGTATATCATGGCATTTACATTTTTTTTTAGAGATACACATACATTAGAACACGCGGCACGAATACTTGCACCTGAAGTAGCTGGAAGAAGCAGGATAAGAGTATGGGATGCAGGCTGTGCAATGGGACCAGAACCATATACGGTAGCCATGATTTTAGCTGAATATATGGGGCATTTTTCATTTAAGAATTTAACTATTGATGCTACCGATATTGATGAACAAGATCAATTTGGTATTATTATTAATAATGCAGTTTATACCGAAGAAGAAACTCAAAGAATTCCCGAGGAAATTTTTAAAAAATACTTCGAAAAATGTGCAGATAAACCCGGTTTTGTAAAAGTTAACGAGTTAATTAAGAGCAAAATTAAGTTTCAAAAACATGATTTATTAACGCTACAAACAATTGGTGAAGGATATAGCTTAATAGTATGCAAAAACGTTCTTTTACATTTTCAGCAGAGTGAAAGGATTGAAGTGATTAAGATGTTTCATAAATCATTAGAAAAAGGTGGTTTTTTTGTTACGGAACAAACACAAAAAATGCCCGAAGAATTAGAACATCTTTTTGAACGCGTTGTACCTGACGCTCAACTATATAAAAAGGTTTGAGATGAAAATTATAAGATTAAAACAAAATCCTCATATTTATTGCGGTAATTCATATTTAGTATTGGGTACGTGGAATAAAATTTCCGATGTGAATTCCTTAATAGATACAGGTACAGATGGTTATGTAATTAACGAGATTGACCATACTAATACCGGTGTAGGAAAATCACCGATTGATAAGATATTTTTGACCCATAATCATTTTGATCATGCTGGAGGTGTGTTAAAAATTAAAGAAAAATATGGAGCAAAAGCATATGCCTCCATTTTAGGACTCGGAATAGATTATTTATTAAAGGACGGCGAAGAAATACAAATGGGTGATGAATATTTTGAAGTTATTTTTTCACCGGGGCATTCTTCCGATTCGGTGTGTTTTTATTGTAAAAAAGAACGAGTATTGTTTTCCGGTGATACGGCAATTAGGGTTAACATGCAAGACGGAACATACACAGATGATTATATAAATACAATTGAAAAATTAGCGAAACTGAAAATTGATGTGATTTATCCTGGACATGGCGAAGCTATCATCGATCATCCCGAAAAAACACTGAAGAATACGCTAAGTGTAGTATCGAAAAAGAATAATCAACTTATAAACTAATAGACAGGGGACAAATAATGCAATGGATTTATGATTTAAGTTTGAGTAAAAAGCTTCAAACAAGCTTTATACTTGTAGCTTTGCTTGCTGCAATTGTAGGTTATATCGGTTATGTAGGAATGGCTAATATAGAAACCGATATGGAAGATGTTTACAAAAACCGTTTAGTAGCTATTAAAGATTTGGGATATTCAAATGCAGCACTTTTAATTTCGCGTACGGAAACAAGAAATTTATTAAATGCAAAAGATAATAATGAAAAAGAAAAATTGCTTTCTACAATTAATGAAGAAACAAAACATGTTAAAGATTATTTACAAGCTTATAGAAATACACTTCTACATGATGAAGAAAAAGTTCAATTAGCTATTTTTGACGAGAGCTGGGAAAAATACCTTACACTAAGAGAAAAAGGTATTAATTTAATATTGCAAAATAAAATTGATGAAGGGAAAGCCGTTTTTGACGGAGAAGCAAGAGAATATCAAACTAAAGCAAGAAAAAGCTTAAGAGCTTTAATTGATTATAATGTTAAAGCTGCCGAACAGCTTTATACGGCCGCATCAGAAAGAGCAGCTTCTGAAAAAAGTTTACTTATTATAATTATTATTGTAGCTGTTATATTAGCAGTAGGATTTGGAATATTTTTAAATAAGCTTATAGGTACACCCGTTAAAGAATTAATAAAAGTTGCCGATAAACTTGCTACCGGTGATGTAGAAGTTGAAGTCAAACAAAAATCGAATGATGAAATTGGCAAAATGATGGGTGCTTTTAAAAGCATGATTGAAACTATAAAAGATCAAGCAAAAACTGCAAATAAAATTGCTAACGGTGAAAGAGATGTTGCAATTTCGGTAAGGGGTGAAAAAGATGTACTGGGTATGGGTTTATCAAATATTTTTGCAAGCTTAGAAGGTATGTTATCTGAAGTGATTATGCTTTCAGGTGCTGCCGTTGCCGGTAAACTTGCAACAAGAGGTAATGCTGAAAAATTTAAGGGGGGATATAAAGCAGTTGTTCAAGGTGTTAATGATACATTAGACGCAGTAATTGGACCGTTAAATGTTGCGGCAGAATATGTTGATAGAATAGCAAAAGGGGATATACCTAAAAAGATAACCGATAATTATAACGGTGATTTTAACGAAATAAAAAATAATTTAAATACATGTATTGATGCGGTAAATTTATTGGTAACAGATGCTAACATGTTAAGCAAAGCTGCTATTGAAGGAAAACTTGCAACAAGAGCAGATGCAACAAAACATCAAGGAGATTTTAGAGCTATTGTTAAAGGTGTAAATGATACATTAGATGCAGTAATAGGTCCGTTAAACGTTGCAGCCGAGTATGTTGATAGAATTGCAAAAGGAGATATTCCTAAAAAAATTACCGATAATTATAACGGTGATTTTAATGAAATTAAAAACAACTTGAACACTTGTATAGACGCTATTACGTTGCTGGTGGAAGATGCAAGAATACTTAGTAGGGCAGCAGTTGAAGGAAAACTTGCAACCAGAGCAGACGCAACAAGACACCAAGGTGATTTTAGAGCAATAGTTAAAGGAGTTAACGATACATTAGATGCGGTAATTGGACCATTGAATGTTGCTGCAGAGTATATTGATAGAATAGCAAAAGGAGATATTCCTAAAAAGATTACCGATAATTATAGCGGTGATTTTAACGAAATTAAAAATAATTTAAATACCTGTATTGAAGCAGTTAATTTACTTGTTGAAGATGCAAAATTATTAAGTAAAGCTGCGGTTGACGGAAAGCTTGCAACCAGAGCAGATGCAACAAAACATCAAGGTGATTTTAGAGCAATTGTACAAGGTGTTAATGATTCGTTAGATGCTGTTATAGGACCATTAAATGTTGCTGCAGAGTATATTGATAGAATAGCAAAAGGAGATATTCCTAAAAAGATAACCGATAATTATAACGGCGATTTTAACGAAATTAAAAATAATCTGAATATGTTGCTTGATGCAATGAACGAGATTACTTATGTTGCCGAACAAATTTCAGCAGGTAATTTATTGGTTAGTGCAAACGAAAGATCTCAAGGTGATAAGCTAATGAAAGCAATGGCTTCTATGATAAAAGGTTTGACTGAAGTAGTACAAAATGTTAAATCAACTGCCGAAAATGTTACTTTAGGAAGCCAAGAATTAGCAGTAAGTGCAGATCAAATTTCTGAAGGCGCAAATAAACAAGCAGCAAGTGCGGAAGAAGCATCATCAAGTATGGAACAGATGACTTCTAATATCAAGCAAAATGCCGAAAACGCATTCCAGACCGAAAAAATTGCTTTACAATCAGCAGAAAATGCAAAAATTGGCGGAAAGGCGGTAGCAGAAACTGTTTCTGCAATGAAAGAAATAGCAAATAAAATTTCAATAATTGAAGAAATAGCACGTCAAACAAACTTACTTGCATTAAACGCTGCAATTGAAGCTGCAAGAGCAGGTGAACACGGAAAAGGATTTGCAGTTGTTGCAAGTGAAGTAAGAAAACTTGCGGAAAGAAGTCAAACTGCGGCTGCCGAAATTAACAAACTAAGTGCCGATAGTGTGGAAGTTGCAGAAAATGCCGGTAAAATGTTGGATAAATTAGTTCCGGATATTACAAAAACAGCTGAACTTGTTCAAGAAATTACTGCTGCAAGCAACGAACAAAATACAGGTGCAGCTCAAATAAATCAAGCAATTCAACAGCTGGACTTGGTTATACAGCAAAATGCTTCAGCAAGCGAAGAACTTTCTTCCACTGCAAATAATTTAACCGGTCAAGCCGAACAGTTATTAAACATTATGGCTTTCTTTAATACGGGAGATGCTAATAATTATTCTTTTAAACAATCAAATATTCGTACAAGTCAAAAACCTCAAATTCAAACCAAGGGTAATTTGATTAAGCACGAATCTAAAAAAGAAAATCCTAAAGGATTAAAGTTAAATTTAGATAATTCGTCCGAAAATGATGATAGTGAATTTATTAAATTTTAACTTAATATAATCATTAAAGGGCTCTTCTGTATATGATGAGCCCCTTATTAACTTTAAATTAGGAGAATATATGAGCGTTGAAGGAATAGATAGAACAATGACCTATTTAACATTTACTTTGGATGATGAGTTGTTTGCAGTAGAAGTATCTAAAGTTAGGGAAGTATTAGATTTTACCGCAATAACAAAAATTCCTAAAACACCCGAATATATGAGAGGTGTAATTAATTTACGTGGGAGCGTTGTACCGGTAATTGATTTAAGGTTAAAATTCGGGATGTCAAGAACCGAAACAAAAGTTAACACTTGTATTATTGTATTAGAAATTGATATGGACGGGGAAACCATAATTTTAGGAGCACTTGCAGATTCTGTTCAAGAAGTATTTGATTTAGAACCGGAACAAATTGAACCCGCTCCTAAATTTGGTACAAAATTTAGAGAAGAATTTTTAAAAGGAATGGGTAAAAAAGACGAAACATTTATAATTATTTTAGATATTGATAAGGTGTTTTCAGGCGAAGAACTAATTTTAATTCAAGATGCTGATAAATCGGGAAATAATTGATAATATGTTTCCGACAAATAATTTTCGAGGTTCAATAAATGATTCTGACTTGCGTTATCTAACAAAATTGGTTTATGATTACAGCGGAATTAACCTTTCGGCAGAAAAGAAAATTTTTATTGAGCGAAAATTAAATAGGAGATTATCCGAACTTGGGTTGGAAACCTATAGGCAGTATTTTGATTTTTTATATATCGAAGAGAATCAAAATAACGAGATGGTTTTTTTAATTAATGAGCTGACTACTAACAAAACGGATTTTTTTAGAGAATCGGCTCATTTCGATTTTATAAAAAATTTAATTGTACCGAGTTACTTTAAAAACGAGTTTAAACACGCGCATTTAAATGTTAATGTATGGAGTGCAGGCTGTTCAACTGGGGAAGAACCTTATACACTGGCGATTGTATTTAACGAATTGCTTAATGAATATGCAAATCTTACTTCCAATATTTATGCCTCAGATATTTCTACCGAAGTATTAAAAAAAGCAAAAAATGCAGTGTACAAAATGGACCAAATTGAAGATATTCCTATCGACCTTAAAAAGAAATATTTTTTAAAAAGTAAAGATCCTAACAAAGGTCTTGTAAAAGTAATCGGGAATATTCGTTCAAAAATTAAGTTTTTTAGGGCAAATTTACTTGAAGGAAATTACGGGTTACCATGTAAAATGGATTTAATATTTTGCCGAAATGTTTTAATTTATTTTGATAAAACAATTCAACATAAAGTATTATTAAATTTATTAAATAATTTAGCTAAAGGCGGTTATTTATTTTTAGGACATTCCGAAACCATAATGGGAATTACTCTACCTATTGAAAAAGTAGCACCTACAATATATAGGAAATTGTTATGACAAGTTCTTATAAAGTGAAAGTAATGGTTGTTGATGATTCCGCAGTTGTAAGGCAAACACTTACTGATTTACTAAATAGTGATGATGAACTTGAAGTAATAGCATCTGCTGCCGATCCTTATATTGCAGCGGAAAAATTGAGAGACTTTATACCTGACGTTATAACACTTGATATTGAAATGCCCAAAATGGACGGGCTTACTTTTTTACGTAAATTGATGGAACAACATCCTATTCCTGTTGTTATTTGTAGCAGTTTAGCTTCTGAAGGGTCAGAAACGGCATTAAAAGCGTTGGAATTAGGAGCAGTAGATATTATTACAAAACCAAAAATCGGTACAAAACAATTTTTGGAAGAATCACGAATTCATATCTGCGATGTTGTAAAAGCCGCATCGATGGCAAAACTTAAGAAAAAAACCGTTTCGCCTTTAATTCAACCAAAATTAACGGCTGATGCGGTTCTAAAGAAATCGAATAACAAATCAATGATTGAAACTACAGAGAAAGTTATTGTAGTAGGTGCAAGTACGGGAGGAACTGAAGCGTTAAGGTATTTTCTGGAAGCTTTTCCGCTTGATTCACCCGGAATTATTGTTGTGCAACATATGCCGGAAAATTTTACTAAAGCTTTTGCAAAACGACTGGATAGCTATTGTAAAATTACTGTTAAAGAAGCAGAAAACGGTGATAGTGTAATTAGAGGAAGAGCTTTAATTGCACCGGGAAATTATCATATGTTGTTAAAAAGACAAGGAGCAAAATATATTGTTGAAATTAAAACCGGTCCTTTAGTTAGCAGACACAGACCTTCTGTTGATGTATTATTTAGAAGTGCCGCACAATATGCGGGGAAAAATGCGATTGGAGTGATTATGACAGGTATGGGGGATGACGGTGCTAAGGGTATGCTTGAAATGAAAGATGCGGGTGCATTTACAATTGCACAGGATGAAAAAACTTGCGTTGTTTACGGCATGCCAAACGAAGCGGTAAAATTAGGAGGTGTGGATAAAATATTACCGCTTGAAGAGATTGCAAAAAATGTTTTATTAAAATGTGTTTAATAACATGAGGACTTGATGGAATCCGATAAGTATAAAATTTTAATTGTTGAAGATAATAAAAGTTCGGCATCAGTGCTTATTTATATGTTAAAATCGTTAAAATATGCAATAAGCGGTGTTGCAGAAAGTGCCGAACAAACTTATAAGGAACTCGAAAAACAGATTCCTGATTTAATTTTAATGGATATTATGCTTATCGGTGATAAAGACGGTATTGATATTGCTGCCGAAATTAAAGATAAGTACGATGTACCCGTTATTTTTATAACTGCTTTAAGTGATGACAGAACTTTACAGAGGGCAAAACAAACAGATCCATACGGTTATATTTCCAAACCATATGAAATGAAAGATTTAAAAGGTACAATTGAATTTGTAATTAACAAAAAAGAGACTGATCGTAAAATTAGAGAACAAGATTTATGGTTTAAAAATACTTTAAATAGTCTTAACGATGCTATTATTACATTAGACAAAAACGATAAAGTTACGTTTGTAAATTCAATTGCCGAAGAGATATTTGAATTAAAATTATTTGATATTAAAGGAAAATATTTTGACGAACTTTTTATAATTGAAGACGATACAACAGTTGAGTCGTTAATCTATTTATCTCACCAAGATAAAAATGAAATTGACGGAAGTTATTTTAGAAATAAAATAATAACTAATACTAACGGTAACAAGTTATTTGTAGAAGAAAAAGTTTGCGATATATTTGATTTAAAAAACGAAAGAGTAGGTAGAGTAATTAATTTTAGAGATACAGAAAAAAGAAGAGAGATTTTATTACAAACAATTAAAGCAAAAGATTTTTACTTAAACTTTTTCGAAAAATTTCCTGTACTAATTTGGCGATGTAATAATTATGGGGAATTTAATTATTTTAATACGCATTGGATTAACTACACGGGTGTAGATATAACTTCACAAATATTTAAAGGTTGGCTTAACTTGATTAATGTTGAAGATAGGCAAGTATTTGTAGATGCATTTTATAATGCATTTAGCACTCAAAGTAGTTGCAATATCGATTTCAAACTGTTAAATAATTCCGGCGAATATAGATGGGTAACCTGTTTTGCAGAACCGTTTAATGATATTGCCGATAATTTTGCCGGATATATTGGTATTTGTTTAGATATTACAGCCCGTAAGATGTTGGAAGAAGAATTGATTAATGCTCGAAATATTTCGGAAGCGGCAAGCATAGCAAAATCTACGTTTATTGCAAATATGAGTCATGAAATTAGAACACCTTTAAACGGTATAATGGGCTTAACGGATTTATTGCTTGATACAAGAATTGATGCAGAACAAAAAGAATTTTTAGAAATGATAAAACAATCTGAATATAATTTATTAAATTTGTTAAATAATTTAATTAATTACTCAAAAATTGAAAGAAGTAAAGATAGTTTGGTTAAAAGTCCGTTTAAGCTTAAGGAAATAATTGAAGAAATAACATTACCATTTAAAACAAGTATTATAAAAAAAGGATTAAATTTTAAATCAGCTATTGATTATAATATTCCGCAAGTATTATTGGGTGATTCTGTGAAAATACAACAAATATTATCTAACTTGTTGGGGAATGCCGAAAAATTTACGGAAAAAGGTGAAATATCATTAAAGGTTGATATGGATACATATATAACATCTTTGATAAAAGAAAACAATAGCTTATTTTTACATATTATTGTAACAGATACCGGGATAGGAATAGAAAAAGATAAACATAATTTGATTTTTGAGAGTTTTACGCAAATTGATAGTACTAAAACAAGAAGATATAGCGGAAGC
>CALGLM010000265.1 GCA_937930275.1 uncultured Ignavibacteria bacterium | reverse complement strand
CGAGATTACGTACGGTGACTGGAGTTCAGACGTGTGCTCTTCCGATCTAGGTTTATCTATAATATAAACTGTTGTATTTTTAGGAGATTCTTTCATTTCAAATTTAACTTCCGGAATATTTCCTTTTTCCCATTTGGCAAAGTATTTTTCCAAAATATCCTTCAAATCTTTTTTGCTTATATCGCCGGCAACAACAATTTTAGCATTATTAGCTTTAAAGTAAGTTTCGTAAACTTTTTTAACGGCATTTCTATCAAAACTTTTTACTGTTTTTTCAAAACCTATTGTGGGTCTGCCGTAAGGGTGGTCAAAACCCCACAATAATTTATTAAAACTAATACTTGCAATTCTTCTCGGTTCATCAAAAAATTGCATCATATTTCCCAATCTTTCATTCTTAAGTCTTTTAAATTCAGATTCTGGAAAATCAGGTTTTAATAATATATCCGATGTAATTTGCAATGCGGCATCTAATTTGCTTAATGGCGTATGTACGGCAACTCCGCTTTCATGAAAATCGGAATATGTTTGAACGGAAGCACCCAAATAATCTATTTCATCTGCTATTTGTAAAGCATTTTTACCGGCTGCACCTTCATCAAGTAAATCGGCAGTAAAATCAAAAATACCCGCATTATTTTCGGTTTCGTTAACTGCACCGGCATTAATAATTATATTAATATCCACTAAAGGTACTTGATGTTTTTCAATTAGTGTAACTTCTATTCCGTTTGATAAATTAAATTTTTCCGGTAAAGGTAAATTTAATTTTGGAGGATTCCCCAATTTAGGCGGATTTGTTCTATCTAAAATTTGAGCATTATAGCTTAAAGCAGTAGTAATAATTAATGTTGTTATTAAAAATAATCTTTTCATAATTATTTTACCTCCTTAGTATTTTGTTTTACCGCTAAATCGGTTTTTCCTTCCGGAACAACACTTAAAACTACTCTTCCGTTATCCTTTAAATACGAAACAGCATAAGTTTGAATATCTTTTTCGGATACTGCACGATATCTTGCAATGCTTTCGTTAAAATAATCTGGGTTGCCTGTGTAAAAGTAGAATTGATTTAGCAAATCAGCTTTTCCGCCAAAACCTCCCACCGATTCAAGATTATTCAAGAATGCGGATTCAAATTGGTTTACGGCTCTTTCCAATTCACGTTTTGAAGGAGGATTTTCTTTTATTACATTTATTTCTTTTTGAATTTCTTCTTTAATTTTTTCAAGAGTTACACCTTCGGAAGCAGTTGCTTCAATAATAAAACTGCCGCCTATTTTTAAATTATATTGATATGCAATAACATCTTGTGCTATTTGTAAATCATATACCAACTTTTTATATAATCTGGAATTTTTTCCTCCGGCTAAAATATATGCCAATATTTCCATTTCGCAATCACCGGGTAAATATTGTGCCGGCGAAAGCCATGCCATATATAAACGGGGTAATTGTACTTTATCTTCTAAAGTAACAACTTTTTCTTCGGTTAATTCTGCATGCATTAAGTTTAAAGGCGGTACTTTTTTACCGGAAGGAATATTATTATAATACTTTTCAACAAGTTTAATTGTTTCTTCAATATTAATATCTCCGGCAATTGCTAAGCTTGCGTTATTGGGAACATAATATGTTTCACAAAAATTTAATACATCTTGGTATGTAGCGGCTTCTAAATCTTCCATACTTCCTATTGTTGTATGATGATAAGGATGTCCGTCCGGAAATAAATTTGACATTAAGTTTTCCCATGCTTTTCCGTATGGGGCATTATCAACACTTTGTCTTTTCTCGTTCATAACCACCGAACGCTGACCGTCAACTTTTTCGGGAGTCATTGCGTCCTTTAAATATCCCATTCTGTCACTATCCAAATATAATGCTAATTCCAAAGCATTGGTGGGAACAGTTTCCCAATAGTTTGTCCTATCGGTTGTAGTTGAACCGTTATTATCACCGCCTGCAGATTCTAAATAAGAATCAAACATTCCTTCGGCTACGTGCCCGCTCCCTTCAAACATTAAATGTTCAAAAAGATGAGCAAAGCCGGTTAAACCTTTTTTTTCGTTTCCGCTTCCTACATGATACCAAGTATTAACACTTACTATCGGTAAAGTATGATCTTCATGAAGTAAAACATTTAACCCGTTTTTTAATACATACCTTTTATACGGTACATTTATTTCGGGCAATTGTGCAAAAATATAAGAACTAAGTAAAAACAAGAAAATAAATTTCCTCATATTACACCCGTATTTAGTTAAAACTATTTAGACGCTTTTTTTTAACTTTTGTTGCCGATTATCTTAAAAATAAATTTTTAAAATAAAAAAAGCCACCGGGTATTTTTAATTTCCCCGACAGCCTTTCTATTTGAGTTGAGTGATGAGCTATTTTATACGTCGTAATATAGAGAAAATTCAAACGGATGAGGTAACAAAGACATCGGTTTTATCTCTTTTTCAATTTTATAATTTATCCATGCATTAATTACGTCCTCGGTAAATACATCCCCTCGCAATAAAAACTCGTGATCTTCTGCCAAAGCTTTTAATGCTGCTTGTAGCGATTCGGGAGTTGATGGAACGTTTTTTAATTCTTCCGGCGCCATATCATATATATCTTTATCTAACGGATCTCCCGGATCTATTCTGTTTAATATACCGTCAACACCTGCCATTAAAATAGCCGCAAACGCTAAATACGGATTTGATGAAGGATCCGGACAGCGGAATTCAATACGCTTTGCTTTTGGTGATGCAGAATACATAGGAATACGGATAGACGCACTTCTATTTCTTTGAGAATATGCCAAGTTAACCGGTGCTTCAAAACCCGGAA
>CALGLM010000264.1 GCA_937930275.1 uncultured Ignavibacteria bacterium | reverse complement strand
ATTGGTGCCGGAAGAACCGATACGGGTGTAAATGCAATTGGTCAAGTAGCTAATTTTAGAACGGATAATATTATTGAAAATGTGAATAAATTTCGGTATTCGCTAAATAGTTTATTGCCTAACGATATTGCAATTAAAAATATTGAGATTGTTGATAATAATTTCCATTCTCGTTTTGATGCAAAAAGTAGAAGTTATATCTATCTATTCTTAACCGAAAAAGATCCTTTTTACAACAATTTTGCATATTACTATCCTAAAATTTCAGAATACTCTATAGAAGAACTTAATAATATAAGCCGAGCATTAATAGGTCGTTTTGATTATACATCATTTTCAAAACGTAATACCGATACAAATCACAACTTTTGTACGGTAACTAATGCAGTGTGGAAAAAACTGGGGAATAAAACCATGTTTTTAATTGAGGCAGATAGATATTTACATGGTATGGTTCGTACAACCGTAGGGACTATTTTGCGATGTATGCAAAATGAAGAAAAAGACGGAATTGCAAATATTATAAAACTTAAAAATAGAATTTTTGCCGGCGAAGCCGTTCCCGCAAAAGGATTGTTTTTATATAAGATAAAGTATTAAGATGCTGAAGTTCAAAAAATCGGTTTTGATTAAAACAAGCATTATTAAACTTTTTGAATTTCACAGGAACACGAATAATTTAACACTTATTACGCCCAAATATGTAAAAATTAAAATTTTAAGTATTAGTGATTTACCTTTAGTTAAAGGCTCGATAATTTCGTTGGAAATTAAATTTTTAATATTTACTAATAAATGGATTGTAAATATAAGCGAGTGTAAACCTCCTTATTTAATAAAAGACTTTCAGATTAAAGGATTGTTCGGTTTTTGGCATCATAGTCATTTATTTGAAGAAACAGAGGCGGGAACAATTATGACCGATTTTGTTGAATTTAAGCCTCCTTTGGGAATAATTGGATATTTGGGTTTCCCTTTTATATATTTTTTATTATATTTAATGTTTACTTACAGACATAAACTAACAAAAACTATTTTTAAATAAGATGATTAAAAAGATACTTTTTATATTAATTACGGCTAATATTCTTGTTAATGCTCAAAGTAATGCCCGAGGATTATTTATGTCTGTAGGTATTGGACCAAGAATTCCCGTTGCCGAATTTTCCGAAAAAAGAACAATAGGAATGGGTTTAGAGGTAGAATTATCATACACGGATATTAGTTTTTTGCCTGTCTTTTTTTACGCCAAAGCGGGTTATCAGCATTTTCCGGGTAAACAGTCTTTTTATAAAATCAGTGATTTAAGCAGTATTTCCACAAATTTATATTCTCTTAGTCCCGGTGTTAGATTATATTTAGAGCCTATTTCCGATACAATGGTTTTATTAATGCCTGTTTTGGAAATGGGAGTAACGGCAAATTACTTACAAACTTTTAATTATTTTAAAACAGGCGTTGACAAATCGAGCTTTACCGAACGAAAATTGAATTTTGGATTTCATGCTGGTATTGGTTTTTCTATGTTTATGCTGGATGTTATGGCAAAATACAATCATGTTCCTTCGGCACAATATGTTTCATTCGATTTATCCTTAAGAATACCCATTTTTGCAACAATTTAATTAGAGGTTAAAATGGAGTTTTCGTTTATAACAGTACAAACGGTTAATTTAATTGAAATTGTGACGTTAAACCGTCCGGATAAACTAAACGCATTAAATATCGATCTTTTAACCGAACTAAATTCGGTTTTAGATGCAACCGAAAACAATAGAGATATTAAATGTTTAATTATTACAGGTTCGGGTGAAAAAGCATTTGCGGCAGGAGCGGATATCGGCGAATTAAAAAACATGGAGAAAACAAATGCCGATAGGTTTTCTAAATTTGGACAAGACGTTTTTAATAGAATTTCAACTTTTAATAAACCGATTATTGCAGCAATTAACGGATATGCGTTGGGCGGAGGATTTGAATTGGCCTTAGCTTGTCATTTACGATTTGCTTCAGAAAACGCAAAATTTGGACTTCCCGAGATAAATTTAGGCGTTATTCCGGGATACGGAGGAACTCAACGACTGACTGAATTAATAAATAAAAATCGTGCAGCAGAATTAATTTTAACCGGTAGTTTTATAGATGCGGAAGAGGCATATAGACTTGGTATTGTTAATAAAATTTACCCTTTATCTAAACTGATGAACAAATCGTTGGAATTTGCCGAGTTAGTTTCTTCAAAAAGTCAAATTGCAATTTCTGCAGCACTTAATTCTATTTTTTCATTCAATAAAGATTCATTTAATAACGGATTAAAGATTGAATCTAATCAGTTTTTTAATGCAGTAAATTCAAATGATTTTGATGAAGGTACTGCAGCCTTTTTGGAAAAAAGAAAACCAAATTTTAAAGATCAGTAAAATATGTATAAAAAAAGAAAAATAGTTATATATCTATTTATTGCAACATTCATTTTGTTATTATTGGATATTATTGTAAGATCCACATTTACCGAAAAAAAAGTAACAGTAAGATCATTTTATCCTAACGAGGTAAATAGAATTTTTTTTAGATGTTTAAACGATTACGGAATTACAGACGATCATATAAAAGAAAAGAAAATAAAAGTTAAAGATGTTGATACTGCCGTAATATCTTACTTAATTGATACGCCAAGCGATCTAAGAATGGTAGAATTTATCTCATCCCTAAACGAATTACTTTATTACAACGGAATAATGATTAAAAGCAAAGAATTAATCATCAATAAAAATACCGAAGTTACTTTGGAAAGCGAAGGGAATATATTATTTACTGCCAAGTTTATATATAACGAAAAATTTTTAAGAACCGAAAACCGATTTGCCGTAATTGTTGACGGATTAGACGATTTAAGTTTGGACGAATTTGATAGTTTTTTAGATGTTCCGGCTGATATTTGTTTTACCGTTATACCTTCACAAGCTAATGAGGAGTTGTTAGATAAAATAACCAAACACGGTAAATACTATGCAATTAAAATTGATGACGGAATTGATGACCCTCTTTATATTATGGATGAAGATCAACACCCCGAAAAAATAATCAAATCCTTATCTTACACTTTTAGGAAATACTCTTTAACAAACTTTATTGTAATTAATGATAAATCGGATTTTTATAAATCTCCTAAATTCAAAGTTATTGTTAAAAATACACCTGACGGCTTTATTATGAAAAAAATTTCCGATATGATTAATTTAGGAGATAGAGAACCGGCAGAGTTAGTTTCATTATTCCGATTTTATGCCGAAAAAACCGAGAATACTAAAAAATACTTTTTCTTTAATACTTCACAATTTAGTAGTATTAAAAACGAACTGTTAAGGTTGAAGAAAAAGGGGAATAGAATAATTCCCCCTTCAAAGCTTTATGAAACCGATAATTAAATAATATTGCCGTTTATATCAAGTTTATTTATTTTACCAAAAAATCCGTTTTCTGAAATTTCAAATTTGCTTCTATCTCCTACTAATACAGTCGCTATTGTTTTTGTGTTAAATGTTTTTCTTATAACATCAGTAATCTGCTCAATGCTTCTGTTTCTAATCTCGTCTCTATAATTTTCCCAATAGTTTAACGGATTTCCAAGTACTATTGAGTTTTTTAAATGAGAATTAATGCTGTGGTATGTTACAAATGACATCGGAAATGTATTAATAATATTTTCTTTCGCAAAATTAACTTCTTCTTCGGTAATACCTTCACAAAGCTTATCAATTTCTTTATATATCTCTTTAACAGCATTAACGGAATTTTCCGCATCAACCGAAGTTGATATTTTTACAAATCCTATATCAATATGATAATTTAAATACGATGATATTCCGTAGGTAAACCCTTTATCTTCCCTTAAATTAGAATTTAGCCTACTTGTAAAGCTTCCACCCAGTATATTTATTGCTATTTCCAAACTAAATTTATCTATTTTTTTATAGTGATCGAGTTTTTGCGCAAGTCCTATTAATGTTTGCGGTTTACCCGACAAATCCACATAATAAAGATTTTTTACTAACGGCTGCTTGTTAAAAAACGTTTCCGGCTTTAATAAAAAAGTATTTCGTGGTTGCAGATATTTTTTAATTAATCTTTCAATTTCGTCAGTAGTAATATTCCCTGTAAAAAATAAAGTAAGTTTACTATTTTTTATAATTTCGTTATAATAAGTCCTAATATCATCTATTGTAATATTCTCAACTTCTTCTATATATCCAAAATATGGCTCTTGAATTGAAGTGGCATGCCCAAAAACCTTATTTGAGGCAAAATATAAAATAGTATTAGGATCTGTTTTAGCATGCTGCAAAACAGAAATTAAGTTCTTTTTCTCAGGAATAAAATCAACTTCTTTTAAGTGAGGTCTATATATTATATCTGCAATTAACGAAAATGCTTCTTCAAAGTTTTCGGTTAAACTTTGCATAAAACTTGAAAAATTATCCTCGGTAATTCCGCTTGAAACATTTAATCCTAAATACTGAAATCTTTCGTTAAGCTCAAGAGAATTATATTTTCCTGCTCCTTTAGAAAGCATTTTTGAAGCTAAATATGTTAATCCTCTTTTACCGGGTTTATCTAAACGATATCCAAAATCCAAAAGAGAAATTAAATTTATAATAGGAAAGTTATTCTTTTCAATATGATAGTATTCAATATTTTCTACATTACCGTAATTTATTTTTGGTGTGGTAAAATCAACTTTTTCTTTAGGTTTCGGCTTTACTGCTCTATTAATTAACATTATTAGCCTCCTTAGGTAAAATTGTCAATTCAAAATATGGTTTTTCGACACACTCAATAAAGTACTTACTAACAATTTCGGCTGTTATTTCATTGTATTTATTTTCTTCGTACGAAAATCCGTCCGGATTTCCCAATACATTATCGTAAAAATTTATTCTATTGGCAAGACCGCTAATTTTTTGATATCCGAAAATCTTGCTTGATTTATACTTATTCAAATATCTTTTTACTTCCGAATCGTTAAACTTTTCTTTTTTAATATTATCAATTACCTCCCAAATAAGTTGTTTCATTTTATCTAACGAATCCATATCATGAGCAATTGCCGAAATAATAAACAAACCGTCATTTTTTAATAAAATAGGTAGAACTGAAGCCCCTACAGCTACCTTTTCGTCATATATTAACTTTTTATATAAATGTTTTGTTTTGGATTCGTCTAATATATCGGCAGCTAAAGTTAGGGCAAAATCTTCATCGGTAAATTCCTTACCTGCTTGCCATACATAATAAACTGCTGGTAATTTTACATCATCGTAATAAATTAATGATTTATTTCCTTTTAAGCTGTATTCCGGAAATGTAACAGCCGGAATATCTGCTGGTTTAAATTCACCAAAATACGCTTCTATCATTTTTTTTGCTTCCTCAATTTCAAAATTGCCGGCAATTACCAAACTTGCGTTGTTAGGCGAATAATATGTTTTAATAAAATCTTTTGCAACATCAATAGTCATTTTATCCAAATCTTCTTGCCAACCGATAACCGGATTGTGATAAGGATGATTTTCGGGAAACAAATTAGAGAATATTATTTCCCATGATTTACCGTAAGGCTGATTATCATACCTTTGTTTCCTTTCGTTAATAACCACATTTAATTGATTTGTAAATTTCTCGTCATCTAAAGCAGGTAGCAAAAGTCCCATGCGGTCACTTTCAAGCCATAATGCTAACTCCAAATTATTTGCCGGAACGGTTTCGTAATAATTCGTTCTATCTTGTGATGTTGAACCGTTCAATACACCGCCTATTTCCTCAATATACTTAAAATGAGCTTCTTTAGGTACATTAACCGAACCTTGAAACATTAAATGCTCACATAGGTGTGCCAAGCCGGTACCCCCCTTTTTTTCATTGGCTGAACCCACTTTATACCAAAGATTAACCGCAACATCCGGAAAACTTTTATCGCTATATAAAATCACATTCATTCCGTTGTTCAGTTTATATTTAATTAAATTATTTACATCTATCATAATCCTCCTTTATTTTAACAAAAATTCAATTCGTTCGACATTTCCGTCAATATTTAACCTTGGGAAAACACCAAAAATTTTACAAATAAGCGGATAAACATCTATATTCCATACGGTTCCGGTTTTAAATCCGTTCTTAAACGATGGACCTTTTCCTATAAAAATACCGTGCATATCAAGCTCGTCTTTTGCAAAACCATGATTCCCTTTACCTTCGTATTCGCCTGCTTTTTTAATTGACTTATCATCTAACAAAGAATACCCTAAATCGGCAACTAAAATTAAGTCGTCTATAAAAGGATGTTTATTAAAGTTGTAATAACTCGGCATTTCTTCTTTTTTGTAAGTCGAAAAATGTTTTTGTTGTTTTAAGTATTCATATACCTTGTTTCTATTATCCGGTTTTGTTCTAATCATCATTACCGGACCGTCATTTTGAAGTTCTACATCAAATTCTTTTAACATCTCTTCAATATTAATAAATTTATCACTCCAAATTTCTGTCATTCCGTGATCCGAAAGGAATATAACGTTTACTTTATCTCCCATGCCAATTTCATCTAAGCGTTTTAAAAAATATCCGGATAAGCTATCAAGCGATTGAATCGTTCTGTTTACTTCAGGGGAATTGGGTCCATACTTATGACCGTAAGTATCTGTCGCATCAAAATAGACTGTTAAAAAGTGCGGTCTTTCTTCTTCCGGCAAACTTAACCATGCAATAACCGAGTCTATTCTATTATAATAAGGAAACTTATGTTCATATTTTTTATACATCGAAGGTCTTCTTTCGCTATATGTTATTTCGCTTCCGGGCCAAAAATAACTTGCGGTTTTAATTCCGTTTCTTTCCAATGTTTCCCAAATAAACTCCCCGTTATACCACTTACTGCCGGTAGTTCTCATACCGTACATTTCTTTTGTAAACGGATTTTCAAAATTATTTGAAATTATTCCGTGATTTTGCGGAAACATTCCCGTTGCAATTGAAATGTGATTAGGGAACGTTTTTGAAGGAAAACATGGTCTTAACGATAACGCACGTACTCCGTTATCTATAACTTTATCTAAATTAGGAGTTAACCCCCTATTTAGATAATCCCATCTAAATCCGTCAAACGAAACAAGTATAATATAACTATCTTTTTGTGCTAAACTATTACCAAATAAAATTAACACTAAAACAAATATTTTTAAAATATTCTTCATAAAAAAAATCCTTACAAATTATAATACTTGATATAAAATAGACTCTTATTTAAAAAGATTTAATATCTACCGTTAAATAAAACGGTAATAAGATAGAAACAGTAATAAAAATTAAATGTTCCTTATTATGGAACATTTAATTTATAATTTTTTATGGCTTCCGTCACAAAAGGGCGGGGTAGAAGTCTGTTTACACATGCACCATGCTACTTGTGTATCTTCAGTCAAATTAACTTTAAGCGGACTGAATTCTGACCCCTTATGACTTCCGTCACAAAACGGTTGATTTTTCGATTTTCCGCATGCACACCAGTAATATACACCGGCTTTAGCTTCGTTAACATGCGGTTTGTTATCCGCAATTTTTGCCTTACTCATTGTAACCTCGCTATTTAATGGAAAAACAACCAAAATGCATTTAAAGTTTATTTAGGTCCTACCATTGTTTCCGGTCTTACTACTTCTCTAAATTTTTCGCTTGTTAATAAACCCAACTCAACAGCTACTTCTTCCAATGTTTTATTTTCGTTATAAGCTTTTTTTGCAACTTTTGCTGCATTATCGTATCCTATGTGGGGATTTAATGCTGTAACAAGCATTAGCGAATTATTTAAGTGCTTTTCAATTGCCACCGTATTAGCTTCAATACCGTCAACACAATGCTCCTTAAAGCTTTCGCATGCATCTGCAAGTAACCTTACAGATTGAAGTACATTATATATTATCACCGGTTTAAATACATTCAATTCAAAATTACCGCTTGCACCGCCAAAGTTAACGGCAACATCATTCCCCATTACTTGTGCACAAACCATAGTCATTGCTTCGGATTGTGTCGGGTTTACTTTTCCCGGCATTATCGAGCTTCCCGGTTCGTTTGCCGGTAAAATTAACTCGCCTATTCCGCAGCGCGGTCCGCTGCCAAGCCAGCGAATATCGTTGGCTATTTTCATTAGCGAAGCAGCCAAAGTTTTTAATACACCGCTTGTTTCAACAAGAGCATCGTGTGTTGCTAATGCTTCAAATTTATTTGGTGCACTTACAAAAGGTCTTCCGGTTAATTCGGCAATTTTTTTTGCCGATAATTCTGCAAACTTAGGATGAGTATTAAGTCCTGTTCCTACTGCAGTTCCTCCCAATGCAAGTTCACATAATCTTGGTAAACAACCGTTAATTCTATCAACTCCGTTTTTTAACATCTGTACATAACCGCTAAATTCTTGGCCTAATGTTAACGGCACGGCATCCATTAAGTGAGTTCTTCCTATTTTTATAATATCCTTAAATTCTTCCGATTTCAGCTCTAACGATTTTTTCAGCTCTTCTAAAGCCGGTAATAATTTATTATAAATCTGTTCAACCGCCGCTATATGCATTGCAGTGGGGAATGTATCGTTAGATGATTGAGCTTTATTTACATCATCGTTAGGATGTATCGGTTTTTTGCTTCCGATAACACCTCCGCTTAATTCAATTGCACGGTTGGAGATAACTTCATTTGCATTCATATTGGTTTGTGTACCGCTTCCGGTCTGCCAAACTACTAAAGGGAAATGCTCGTCAAGCAAACCTTCAATTACTTCATCTGCAGCTTTTACTATATATTGCGTTTTTTCATCGCTTAAAGTTCCTAATTCGTTATTTGTTAAAGCAGCCGCTTTTTTCAAAATCCCTAAGGCGCGTATTAACTCACGCGGAAATCTTTCTCCTCCTATTTTAAAATTCATTAAACTTCGTGCTGTTTGGGCGCCATAGTACATATTATTAGGAACTTGTATTTCTCCCATTGTATCTGTTTCAATTCTATATTCCATTGCTTGCACCTTTATTTAGTTTTAAAATTTACGATATTAATATAATATATTTTAAATAAAAATATTCACATTATATTGTATTAATCTTTGTGAAACTTTACTGAAGAAAATGTTCTTAAAGGATGATAAAAATTTAACTATTTTATATAATAATTATCTTTTATAACTCTTCTTGCCCCGACATATCGTTTTTTATAGTATGTTTCATCTAAAGACGAAACAATAACTCCCTTTGATGTGCTTGCATGTGCAAATAACCTTTCCCCCAAGTAAATACCGACATGGCTAACTCTTGCTCTTCTTCGTGTTTTGAAAAACACTAAATCTCCAAATTTAAGCTCGTCTTGCGAGCGTAATTTTTCTCCTACCCCAAATTGATCTGCAGATGATCGCGGTAAATTAATTTGTAACGAATTACGATAAACCGATCCGGTAAATGCACTACAATCTAACCCATTTTCGGTAGTTCCGCCGTATCTATAAGGCGTGTCTAAGTATTTAATAACCTCAAAAATAATTCTATCTCTTTCCGTAATATCCGTCCCGGCTGTTTCTTTATTCAAAAATGCCATTAAAGAATCACGGCTAATATTTGTACCTATATATACCTCATCATCCTCGTTATCATAATAATCTAATAGCGAATCGGGAAGCTCTTCTAATGTAAATAGGGAATCGGTATTTTTTTCGGAATCTTTAACTAAATCTTTAATGTGCTTTTTTTTATCGCCGTAACGGGGGGTAAACGAACCGGATGAGCACCCTGTTAAATTTATTAACAAGGCGCTTATTCCGATAATTAGAAATATTTTTTGGATAAAACTCATTATAAAAAACTACCCTAAGTAAGCACGTAAATTTTTACTGCGCGATGCGTGCCTTAATCTTCTAATTGCTTTCTCTTTTATTTGTCTAACACGTTCTCTTGTTAAATTGAATTTTTCACCGATTTCTTCTAATGTAAGAGAGTGCTCTTTATTTAACCCGAAATAAAGTTTAATTACTTCGGCTTCGCGTTCTGTTAAAGTTGATAGTGCTCTTTCAATCTCGTTTTTTAATGAATCTGACATCAAAGAAGCATCAGGAGAAGGTTGGGATTCATTTGATAAAACGTCAAGCAGCCTATTATCATCCCCCGTTGCAAAAGGAGCATCCATTGAAACGTGACGAGCCGAAATTTTTAATGTATCGCTTACATCCGTTAAATCCATGTCCAATTCTTTAGCCAATTCGGTAGCACTTGGTTCGCGTTCGTACTCTTGCTCTAAATTGCTATAAGCTTTACTAATTTTATTTAATTGACCAACACGGTTTAGCGGTAAGCGTACTATTCTTGATTGCTCGGCTAAAGCTTGAAGAATTGATTGCCTAATCCACCAAACACCGTACGAAATAAACTTAAATCCTCGTGTTTCATCAAATCTTTTTGCTGCCTTAATTAAACCTAAATTTCCTTCGTTTATCAAATCACCCAAAGATAGACCTTGATTTTGATACTGTTTAGCAACACTAACAACAAATCTTAAATTAGCTTTCACTAATTGGTCTAAGGCTCTCTGGTCACCGTTTTTAATTTTTTTAGCTAATTCAATTTCTTCATCGGGTGTTAACAGATCTACCTTTCCAATCTCTTGTAAATACTTATCCAAAGATTGGCTTTCGCGATTGGTGTACTGTTTTGTTATCTTCAAATTATTTGTCCTCCAATCTTATTTCTGAATTTATGGAATCGACAATTCCGACTATAGCCGCATCAACCGGTGCCATAGGTACCCGCATTGGTATAACCGCCTCGCTTGAGGTCGCATAAAATATAATCTCGCCGGGTCCTGCTCCAATTGTATCTACTGCTATAATCGGTTCTCCGATTTCTTTTAACTCGGAATTTAACGGTTGTACAAATTGCATTTTAAAACCGACTAAGGTTTCAAATTTTTTTGTAGCCCATATAGTTCCGATTACTTTTCCTAATACCATTTATCTACTTTTTTGTTTCAGGTATGTCTAATTTATCAACTATCGCCATAATTACCGCATCAACAGGCTTATTTTGAGTAATAGTAGTTTGCCTTGCACTACTTCCCGTTGCAACTAATACTACTTCTCCTACACCGGCTCCAACCGAATCAACTGCTATTACAAAATTTTTTGTTATCGTATAATCTAATTCTAATTGTTTTACAATTAAAAACTTTGAACCTACAAGTTTTTCATCTTTCCTTGTTGACCAAACCGTGCCTATTACTTTTCCTAATATCAAAATAACCTCTTGTTCAATTTATTAACATCGATTTACCTTTTAATGCATTATTTATTTTATAAAAATGCATTATTGTCTGTGCAAAATCGGCAAAGGTTTCTCTAATTCCTAAATTTATACCTTTAACACCTTTTTGATATAGTAATACCGGTACATATTCTCTTGTATGGTCGGTACTAATATCAGTCGGGTCATTTCCGTGGTCCGCTGTTATTAACAACAAATCGCTCTCGTCTATAGTTTCAACTATTAAAGGTAATTTTTCATCAAATTCCTTCAAAGCTGTATAAAATCCCTTAGGATCGTTTCTATGACCGTAATATACGTCAAAATCAACTAAATTAGTATATATTAGACTATCGGAATTTGATTTAGATTCTTTAATAATATTTTCAATACCTTGAAGATTAGATGTGGTTTTTACTTTCTTATTAATACCGCGATAGTTATACAAATCATTAATTTTGCCTATTGCAACAGTATTAATACCTGCAGTCTGCAACACGTCTAACATTGTTTCGGATGTCGGATCAATTGAAAAATCTTTTCGGTTAGTAGTTCTTTTATATTCACCGCTTTTTCCTATAAAAGGACGCGCTATAATTCTACCCACCGCATCTTTCCCAATCATTACTTTGGTTCTTGCTATTTCACAAATTTCATATAATCTTTGTAATGGTATTACTTCTTCATGCGCTGCAATCTGAAAAACCGAGTCACCCGAGGTATATACAATAGGATTACCTGAACTTACATGTTCGTCACCAAGTTCTTTAATAATTTCGGTACCGCTGGCCGGTTTGTTTCCCAATATTGCAGAGAAACCCGTAAATTCTAAAAATTTATTTACAATCTCAGTAGGAAAACCGTTAGGATATAAAGGGAACTCTTTTTCGGTAATAATTCCACCCAACTCCCAATGTCCGGTAGTTGAATCTTTACCAACAGATTTTTCACACATTTTACCGTAACTTGCTAACGGTGCTTCCACTTTTGCTATTCCGGAAATTTCTGAAATATTGCCCAATCCAAATTTTTCTAAATTAGGTAAAGAAATGCCGTTTAATACTTTAGCCATATTTCCTAAAGTATCACTTCCCTTGTCTCCATATTTTTCGGAATCAGGTAATTCTCCTATTCCTACTCCGTCCAAAACTATTGCAATTATATTATTCACTTCAACCTTAAGCTACTTTTGTATTATTTCCGCCTTTTTCTATCGCTTTTTTAAGGGCTAATTCGGCATCCTTCAAAACATCATTAATTCTTTTGCTTACGTCAGCATTTGCTGCACCAATAGATATTGTAACCAATTTTTGAGTCTGCAAAATACTTAAAGGATTACGTGCAATTTTGCTTCGTAATGATTCGGCAAACGAAAAAGCTTTATTTAAATTTGTGTTAATTAAATAAATTCCGAAATCTCGATTATTAATTCTTCCGAAAATTGCATTTTGAGGGATATCCGCTTTTAATAATCCGACTACGGCTTTAATTATTCTACTAAGTATATTACCTTCAAATAAAGTTTCTTCTTCCTGAAATTCGTCTATATGAATTAAAAGTAAAGCTCCTTCTATTTTAAGTTCTTTTCCCAAATCTATTTGTTGTTCAACTCGGTTAAAAAATTCAATTTTATTTAATATTCTCGTTTCAGGATCTACCGTAAGCATATCAGATAATATCGCTTTTGTAGAGTATGCAAATAAAATAAATCCGTAAAATCGTAATGTGTTCTTTAGAATATTTACGTCACCGCCGGTAAAAAACTTCTTCTTTGAATTTTCAAAACACATTACACCGTATATTTCGTCTTCAAAAGCTAACGGAACGGCAATAAACGAACCTGTATAGCCTATTTTTTCATCTTTTCTATACCTGATAATCGGCTTTTCTTCAACATCATCAACCTTTAGCGGAAACTTTGTTTGAACTACTTTACCTACTATTGTATCGTTTAACTCAATTTCTGTTCCTTCCGGAATATAATCATAAGATAAGTTATTCCATACACGTTGAGCTATAAATTTCTTTTTATGCGGATTAAAATAAACGAAAGTAACTAAATCACTTTCTACAAGATTACGAGCACTGTTTTCTAAAAGAGTTGCTAATTCAGTTTCATCTTTAAAATTCAAATTCCCGTTTATTACATTTATTAACGAATTCAATCTTTTTTCGGCTTGTGTATCACTGCTTTTTTCGTTAAATAACCAAATTAACATTGAAAGCAATCTGGAAAAACGTCCAAGCGAAAAAACATGCTCAATACTAAACGCATACTCTTCTGTCGAGTCAATTGCTAATACCCCGGCAAGCCATTTGTCATAAAATAAAGGTACACCAATAAAACTTTTAATATTTTGAGGGGTTTTATAATACCTTAAATTATCCTTTTCTGCTCGAGAAGGTATGTTGGTCATAATTTCAGGTTCTTGGTTTGATACTATTTTACTTAAGATATCATCTTCTTTTGATATTTTATCCATTACAATTGCATCAGGTGTATCAGAAACAAACCTACCTACCGAAAATTGCGAACTTTTTTGTTTAAACCAAAAATATATAACCGAATTTGAATTGTAAATATTTTTAATTATTTCCAATACAATTTCCATTACAAATAAAAACTGCTTATCATTATCTAATTTATCGGGATAATCACTGATAGCAAGTTTTTCGTATTTTTGTTTTAAATCTTTAGGTTTTTTATAATATTTATCTTCGTTAACCGTTGCTAATGGAGTAACAGTTTCTTGTTTAACGGTAACTACAGGTTCATCTTTTTGAGATTCCTGATTTCGACTGATAATTTTAACCGTCTCATCTAAATCGGTTTGTGTTTCACTATCTCTTTTTATTGTTGGGCGGGTAAACTGATTTTCGGGTTGAACAGGTGACATTATATCTTGTTCTTCTTCTTCAATATGCCTATCTCTTACAAAAATAAATATTCCTGCCCATAAAACAATTATTATTGTAGAAATAATCCGAATAACAAGCTCATCGGTTATTAAAGTTAATAACGAAAATAGCGGAAAAACTAAAAATGAGTAAAAACGTTTTTTTAATTTCGGATCAAAATTCATTAAAATTCTTTTTTATTTAAAAAGCAAATTTACACAATATTAAATTATAATTCAATTATTATGATAATAATAACCGGTAATTATTTTTTTTAACTCATTTTTCCCGGTACCTTTTATTCCGCTGTATAAGAATAAATTTGTGCCGTATTGCAAATTACTAAATTTTTTAGAAATATTTCTTTTTACATTAGCTAATTCTGATTGGCTTAACTTATCAACTTTATTAAGAATAGCAACATAATTTAAATTATTAGCAGTAATAAACTCATAAAGCATTTCGTCCAAAGGAGTGGGGTCAATTCGCGAATCAATAAAATGGAAAACAAACGATATATTTCTTTTTGCAGTTAAATATCCGGTTATTAATTTTTCCCATTTTTCTTTTTCGGATTGCGAAATTTTTGCATATCCAAATCCTGGTAAATCAACAACATAAAATTTATTATCAACCAAATAATAATTCAGTGATCTTGTTTTACCCGGTGTGGAGCTAACTTTTGCTAAATTTTTTCTATTAAAAAAACTGTTAATAAAAGTAGATTTACCAACATTCGATCTACCACATAGCACAACTTCACTTAAACCGTCTTTCGGTAAGTCACTTAAATTAAAAACAGATTTTGTAAATATTACATCTTTCATAACAAAAAAAAAGAGCAATCGAAGGCTCGATTACTCTTTATATAAATAATTAAAAACTAAATTATTCGTTTTCCTTTTTTTCAGTATTTTCATCAGCTTCAGTTTTAACTTCTTCAGTAACAGCTTCGGTTTTAACTTCTGCTTTTACTTCTTCAACAACTTTGGCATCTTCAACTACTGCAGGTTTTGTGGCTGCAACTTTTTCTGTTGATTTTTTACCTTCTTTTTCGATAACATTATAATCTACTAATTCTAAAATTGCCATATCCGCAGCATCACCGCGTCTGTTGCCTAATTTAACAACACGTAAATAACCGCCGTTTCTTTCTAATACTTTTTCTCTAATTTCGGTAAATAATATTTTAACGGCTTCATTATCATTTATAAAACGTGCTATATGTCTTCTATTTGCAACATTATCTACTTTGGCTTTAGTAATTAAAGGCTCAATAAAAACTTTAGCTTCTTTAGCTTTAGCAACAGTAGTTTTTATTTTTTTGTGCAATATTAACGATGTAGCTAATGATTTTAATGTAGCTAAACGATGACTATATGTTCTGCCTAATTTATTACCTTTAACTCTGTGTCTCATTATTCTACCTTAAATTTCAATTAATTATTATCTTTTTTATCATTTAAATATTTGTCAACATCCATACCAAATTCCAAATTGTATGTTTCGACAATTTCAATTAATTCCGCTAAAGATTTACGTCCGAAATTACGGAATTTTAACATTTCTGTCTCGTCTTTTCTTACTAAATCTGCCAATGATTTTATATTTGCGGCTTTTAAGCAATTATGAGAACGAACGCTTAATTCTAAATCGTCAACGCTTGTACTTAAAATTCTTTTAATTCTTTCAAATTCCAAATCTTTTTCATTCTCTACTTTTGCAACTTCCGGTTCACTTTCAAAGTGAATAAACATTTTTACGTGATCTAATAATATTTTTGCAGAATTAGAAAGAGCTTCTTCCGGTGTAATAGAACCGTCTGTTGTAATCTCTAAAACTAATCTTTCAAAATCATTTTTTTCGCCGATACGAACGTTTTCTATATCATAACGTACATTAACAATGGGTGTATAAATTGAATCAATCGGAATAATACCAATCATTTGGTCAGGAATAACTTGTTCAGAACTTGGTACATAACCTTTACCAATTCCAAAGCGTAATTCCAAATTCATTTTACCTTCTGCATTTAATGTAGCTATATGCTGTTCAGGATTTAATATTTCCAAATCAGCTGTAAATTTCATTAAATCACCGGCAGTAAGTTCTTTAGGTCCTTCAACCGTTATATCCATCTTAACTGCTTTTTTATTTAACAGTTTAAATCTAACTTTCTTTAAGTTAAGAATTATATCCGTTACATCTTCTAAAACACCCGGAATAGTTGAAAACTCATGCAATACTCCGTCTATTCTTATTGCAGTAAAAGCAGCACCTGTTAAAGATGAAATAAGTACTCTTCTTAACGAGTTCCCTAAAGTTACTCCGTATCCTCTTTCTAATGGTTGAACGCTAAATCTTCCAAACGTAGATGTAGCCGATTGTTCATCCAATAATACTTTTTCCGGCATCTTAATAAACGGGTAGCTCATTTATAATCCTCTTTATTAAATTTCTTATTTTACTTAGAATATAATTCAACAATTAATTGTTCGTTTACATTCAATTGAATTTCTTCTCTATCCGGAATTTGCAAGAATGTACCTTTTAAGTTTGCTTTATCAACGGATAACCAATTATATGTATCATCTTTTACTTTACGTAAAGAACTATGAATTATTTCTAATTTTTTACTATTTTCTCTAACGGCAATTTCGTCACCAACATTCAATATATAAGAAGGAATGTTAACAATAATACCGTTAACTGTAAAATGACGGTGTAATATTAATTGACGTGCGGCATTACGCGAAGGAGCAAATCCTAACCTGTAAATAACGTTATCTAAACGTCTTTCTAAAAACTTAATTAAGTTTTCGCCTGTACGTCCTTTAGCTCTATTAGCTTTTTCAAATAAATTTGAAAATTGTGTTTCTAATACGCCGTAAATTCTTTTAACTTTTTGTTTTTCTCTAAGCTGTACACCATATTCCGAAAACTTTGCTCTGCGGGATAAACCGTGTTGTCCCGGAGGGTAATTCTTCTTTTCTAAAGGGCATTTTTCAGAAGTACATTTCGTGCCTTTTAAAAATAATTTTTGTTTTTCTCTTCTGCAAAGTTTACAAACTGGACCTGTATGTCTTGCCATTTAATTAATTCTCCTATTTATACTCTTCTACGTTTTGGAGGTCTGCAACCGTTATGAGGAATCGGGGTAATATCTTTAATAGACATAACCGATAAACCTGCAGTATTTAATGCGCGTACGGCAGCTTCTCTACCGGATCCCGGTCCTTTAACAAAAACATCTACTCTTCTCAAGCCTAAGTCATATGCTTCTTTGCCTGCAGCTTCGGCAGTAACTTGAGCAGCATACGGGGTGTTTTTTCTTGAACCCTTGAAACCGTTCTTTCCTGCTGATGACCACGATATTGTATTACCGTAAATATCTGTAACTGTTACTATTACATTATTAAACGATGCCTTTATATGAGCGACACCGGTTGCATCAACATGCACTTTTTTCTTTGTCTTTTTAACAGCTTTAGCCAAATTTAAACTCCTTTTTAACTATTTTTATTTCTTAGCAGCCGGTTTCTTTTTGCCTGCTACAGTTCTTCTCTTACCTTTTCTCGTTCTTGAATTTGTTCTGGTACGTTGTCCTCTTACGGGTAGTCCTCTTCTGTGTCTAATTCCGCGATAGCATCCAATATCCATTAATCGCTTTATATTTTGTTGAACTTCACTTCGTAATGTACCTTCAACTTTATATTCGTTGGTCATAATAGCACGTATTTCTGCTATTTCTGTTTCGGTAAGTTCACTTATTTTCTTATTAGGATCTACTTTAGCTTGTGCTAATATTTTTTGTGCCGAGTACTGGCCTATTCCGTAAATATAAGTTAATCCTATAAACGCTTTTTTGTTCTTTGGTAAGTCAATTCCAGCTATACGAGCCAAATCGTTAACCTCCTAATTAATTGTTTATCCTTGACGTTGTTTATGTTTTGGGTTCTTGCAAATTACCCTTACAACGCCGTTCCTTTTAATTATTTTGCAACTTTCACACATTTTTTTGATGGATGCACGTACTTTCATCGATAGTCCCTATTTATATCTGTATGTTATTCTACCTTTATTTAAATCGTAAGGAGAAAGCTCAATTGCAACTTTATCACCTACTAATATCTTTATAAAATGCATTCGCATCTTACCGGATATATGTGCCAAAATCTCATGCCCGTTTTCAAGTTTTACCTTAAAATAGGCATTCGGTAATGTTTCGGTTACTATTCCGTCAACTTTTATCTGTCCTTGTTTAGCCATATATCCTTAACAAACACTTAATATTTCTGGTTTTCCGTTTATTATTGCTATTGTATGCTCAAAATGAGCTGAAGGTAAATTATCTAATGTCGTTATTGTCCATTCGTCATCTGCAACAGTAACTTTATATGTTCCCATATTTATCATTGGTTCAATTGCTATTGTCATACCGTTTTTAATTTCCGGTCCTGATTTCTTTCTGCCGTAATTTGGAATTTGAGGATCTTCATGTAATTTTCGACCTACACCGTGTCCGGTTAAGTCTCTTACTACTCCGTATCCGTATTTTTCAACATAATTTTGTACGGCATATGAGATATCTCCTATTCGATTACCTGCAACGGCAGCTTCAATTCCTTTGTACAAAGACTCTTCCGTAACTTTCATTAATTGTCTTTTTTCTTCTGAAATTTCACCTACGGCAATCGTTAAAGCAGCATCACCATAATAATTATTTTTAAGAACACCAATATCAACTGAAATAATTTCGCCTTCTTTTAACACTCTATCACTCGGTATGCCGTGTACAACTTCTTCATCTATAGATGCACAAATTGTAGCAGGAAACGGAGTGCCGTATCCGTATCCCTTAAAAGCAGGGATACCATTATTACTTCTTATGTAATCTTCTGCTATCTGATCCAACTCAAAAGTCGTTATTCCCGGTTTTACATAACTTTTTACAAGTTGTAAAGTCTCTGCAACAATTCTTGAACTTTCACGAATTAGCTCAATTTCCGAAATATTTTTAATCAGAATCACAATATAATAAATTTTTTGATTATCTTCTACCTTTTATTTTACCTGATTTCATAAATCCGTCATAATGTCTCATCAATAAGTGCGATTCAATCTGTTGTAATGTATCTAATGCTACACCAACCATAATTAGTAAACTTGTACCGCCAAAAAATGAGGCAAAACTACCTGATACTCCAAATCTGGAAACAAAAGCCGGAAGAATTGCGATTATTGCCAAAAAGATACTTCCAGGCAATGTAATTTTAGTTAAAATGTTATCAATAAACTCCGCAGTTGGTTTACCCGGTCTAATACCAGGAACAAAACCACCTTGTTTTTTCATATTTTCAGCTACATCTTGCGGGTTAAATGCAATTGCGGTATAAAAATATGTAAAGAAAACAATTATTAAAGCATAAATTATTGAGTAAGAAAAAGATGTATGCACAAAATATGATGCTAATGTTTGCATTGCTTCGCTTTCAGGGAAAAATGAAAGAACTGTGCTTGGAATAAACATAATAGATTGTGCGAAAATGATGGGCATTACACCGGCAGTATTCACTCTTAAAGGTATATACTGTGTTACTCCGCCATAAACTTTTCTTCCTACTACACGTTTAGCATATTGAACCGGAATTCTTCTTGTACCTTGTGTAACTAAAACAATACCGGCAATAACAATAACCATAAACGCTAATATTATAATTTCAATAATAATATTTCTTTGTCCTGCAGCAATTAAACGATATTCATCTAATAGCGAAAATGGCAACCTATTAATAATATTAATAAATATTATTAAAGAAATACCGTTTCCTATTCCTCTTTCGGTTATTTGCTCACCCATCCACATAATAAACATTGTACCGGCAACTAAAAATACAACCGTAGTTACCGTAAAAGCAAATCCGGGAGCTGCAACAATTGATTGACCGTCATATGTTAAATTATTTAAATGAATAGTAGTTCCCCAAGCTTGGAAAGCGGAAATAAAAACCGTTCCGTACCTGGTTAACTGTGTAATTTTTTTCCTACCTTCTTCACCTTCTTGTTGAAGTTTTTGGAAGTAAGGAACAACAGCACCTAAAAGCTGAATAATAATAGATGAACTGATGTAAGGCATTATACCAAGCGCAAATATAGCAGCATTAGAAAATGCACCGCCTACAAACAAGTCGTATAAGCCAAATAAATTATCTGAAGTCTTATTACTCATAGCTTCAGATAATAAAAACGAGTCGATTCCGGGCAAAGTAATATGGGAACCAACTCTTACAATCAAAAGTAAGGCTAAAGTATAAACAATCTTTTGCCTTAATTCTGTAATCTTAAAAATATTACGAAAGGTATCTTGTAGCCTACTCATTAAATTTTTATCTCTTTAGTTAATCCGCCTAATGCTTCTATTTTATTTTTTGCCGAAGCGCTGAATTTATGAGCTTCAACATTAAGAACTGCAGTAATATCACCGTCACCTAAAATTTTATAAGGAGCGCTTGCTTTAGCAATAACACCAAACTTATATAATATTGCGGCATTAATAACACCATCGGTAACTTTTTTGTCATCAACTAACTTTTGTAACTTTTCTACGTTAACAGCTTGATAATGAATTTTGAAAATATTTGTAAAACCTCTTTTCGGAATTCTACGTTGTAAAGGCATTTGACCGCCTTCAAACCAAGCTTTAAATTTAGCACCGCTACGGCTTCTTTGACCGTTCATACCACGAGTAGCTGTACCGCCATGTCCGGAACCTTCTCCACGTCCTACTCTTTTTTTATTTTTAACGGAGCCTTCTGCAAATTTTAAATTACTTAATATATCCATAGTTTTACCCTATTCTTCAATTTCTTCAACTTTTACAAGATGACTTACTTTATTTAACATCCCTCTTATTTGAGGTGTATCATTGTGTACTTTAACATAATTAGGTCTTCCTAAACCTAAAGCTGCAATTGTGCGCTTTTGAGTGAAAGGTCTATCTATTATGCTTCTTATCTGGGTAACTTTTAATTTTTTACTCATCATATCCTCTTACGAATTAAATAACTCGGTTACTGTCATTCCGCGTTTTTTAGCCATTGTGTAGGCATCAACTAAGTTGATTAATCCATTTAAAGTAGCTTTAACTTGATTATGCGAATTAGAAGAACCTAACGATTTTGTTAATATATCTGTTACACCGGCAGATTCCAATACTGCACGAACTCCGCCGCCGGCAATTAATCCGGTACCGGGAGTAGCCGGTTTTAACAACACTTTTCCAGCTCCAAATTTACCAAGAATTTCGTGAGGGATAGTGCCTTTTACAATAGGAACTCTATATAAATTTTTCTTTGCATCTTCAATGCCTTTTGTAATAGCATCGGTAACTTCATTAGCTTTACCTAAGCCAACTCCTACGTGACCGTTTCCGTCACCAACTACTACTATAGCGTTAAAACTAAATCTTCTACCGCCTTTTACTACTTTAGCTACTCGATTGATATGTACAACCTTTTCTTTAAGGTTTTCAATTCCCGATACTTTTTTTGGCTTCAATTTTAACTCCGTTGTTTCAAATTTTTACTTAATAAACTTGCTGCCGGAACAGGATTCGAACCTATACAGACGCCTCCAAAGGGCGTAGTCCTGCCATTAGACGATCCGGCAATCAAATTTAAAATTTCAATCCTGCTTCACGTGCACCATCAGCTGCACTTTTAATTCTACCGTGATATCCGTATCCGTTTCTATCGAATACTACTGTTTCAATCCCTTTTTCAATAGCAACTTTTCCTAAAAGTTTACCTACTAATTTACTTTGAGCATTTTTAGTTTTGGTATTTTTTAGCTCTTCGGCTAATTCTTTTGATAAACTGCTTGCACTTGCAAGGGTGACTCCGTTAACGTCGTCAATCACTTGTAAATATATTTTGCTTAAGCTTCTGAAAACTGAAAGTCTCGGTCTTTCCGGTGTACCTTTAATTTTTTTTCTTACTCTTTCTTGTTTTCTTGCTCTACGATTATTATCTTTTTTAATCATTTTTTCATTCTCTCCGTTAGGTTACTATTTACCTGCTGCTTTACCGGCTTTTCTTATAATAACTTCGTCACTATACTTAATACCTTTTCCTTTATATGGTTCAGGTTCTTTAAGTGAACGTATTTTTGCAGCAATTAATCCAACTAACGCTTTATCACTTCCGAATATTTTAATTTGAGTATTTGAAGTAGCTTCTAACTTAATTCCTGCAGGAGGTTCAAACAATATCGGATGAGAGAAACCTAAGTTTAATAATAAACAAGATCCCTTTTGTTCAACACGATATCCTACGCCTACAATATCTAATACTCTTGTAAAACCTGTTGTTACTCCTGTAACCATATTTTGTAATAAGGCTCTGGTTAAACCATGCAACGCTCTAATGGTTCTTTCATCGTTAGGACGAGTAACAACTATCTCTTCGGCGTTAATTTCAACGTTTATATAAGGATTTACCTCGGTTTCTAATTCACCAAGTGGTCCTTTTACTTTTACTAAATTACCGCTTTTATTAACGGTAACACCTTTAATATTTATCGGTTTTTTACCTATTCTCGACACAGTTAAACCTCTTAAATTTTACCAAATATAGCAAATTACTTCGCCGCCCACATTAGCTTCTTTGGCTTCTCTATCTGTGAGCAATCCTTTTGATGTTGAGATTATTGATAATCCCAATCCGTTTAATACACGTGGTACTCTTTCAGCAGGTACATATCTACGTAAACCCGGAGTACTTACTCTTTTCAACCCGCTAATTGCAGGTCCAATTTCTGAATATTTTAAGTGTAAACGAATGATATTTTGTTTATTATCTTCAATAATATTAAAATCTTTTATAAAATTGCGATTTTTTAATATTACGCTTATACTTATTTTCATGTTCGAAGCCGGAATTTCTACATATTTCTTTTTGGCTTTAACAGCATTTCTTAATCTTGTTAAATAATCGGCTATCGGATCTGTTACTGGCATTTAATTTCCTCCAAAAAATTACCAACTTGCTTTTTTTATACCGGGTATTTCACCGCGTAATGCCATTTCTCTAAAAGTTAATCTGGAAACTCCAAATTTTCTATAGTAGCCGCGTGGTCTTCCGGTCATTAAACATCTATTATGTAAACGTATAGGGGAAGCATTTCGTGGTAACTGCTGTAATGCTTCGTAATCACCTTTTTCTTTTAACTCTTTACGAAGAGCAGCATATTTTTCTGCAACTTTTTTCTTCTTCTCTTCGCGTGCATATAAGCATTTTCTTGCCATATTTATTCCTTAATTAATTTCTTTCTTTCTAAATGGAACACCAAATGCTGCTAAAAGTGCATAAGCTTCTTTATCCGTTTTTGCGGTAGTTACGAAGGTAATATCCATACCTCTAACTTTATTTATTTTATCGATGTTTATTTCTGGGAAAATAATTTGTTCTTTTATACCGATAGAATAATTTCCGCGTCCGTCAAATGATTTATCGCTAATACCTTTAAAGTCTCTTACACGTGGTAATGCTAAAGTTACAAATCTATCTAAAAATTCATACATTTTTCCACGTCTTAAAGTTACCATAGCACCAATTTTCATGTTCTCACGTAACTTAAAGTTAGAAATAGACTTTCTGGCAGTACGAACCGACGCTTTTTGTCCGGTAATTGTTTCTAAGTCTTTAATAGCTTCGTCTAATAACTTGCTATCTTGTACGGCTTCGCCAACACCCATATTAACTACTATTTTTACAATTTTTGGTACTTCCATTACGCTCGAGTAGTTAAATTCGGTCATTAATTTTGCTACAATTTCGCTTTTGTATTTTTCAAATAATCTTGCAGGTAATTTTTCTTCAACAAAGTTCTCAACCGGTTTTGTTTCAGCAACTTGTTGCTTTCCGGCTTTATCTTTTTTATTTGGCGTAGCCTGCTTGTTTTGTACTTTTTCTTGTTTAGCCATTTTTAAACTATTTCCTCAAAATTATTTATCTAACATTTCGCCGCTAGATTTACTAACGCGTATTCTTTGTTGTTTTCCGGTACTATCATTAATTATAATCTTTTTACCTATACGTGAAGGTTTATTTGTTTTAGGATCTACAATCATAACGTTAGAAACATGAATAGGTGCTTCTTTTTCAACAATTCCGCCTTGAGGATTTTTTTGTGACGGTTTTGTATGTTTTTTTCTTATGTTAACACCTTCAACTATTACTCTTTCGGTCTTAGGAAATACCTTTAAAACTTTTCCTTTAGATCCTTTATTGTTACCGGCAATTACTATTACTGTATCATTTTTGTGAATTTTCATTTCCTAACCTCTTATTATAATACTTCCGGTGCTAAAGAAATAATCTTCATATATTTCTTATCGCGTAATTCACGAGCAACGGGACCAAATATACGTGTTCCTCTTGGTTCACCTTGATTATTTAATAATACTGCGGCATTTTCGTCAAATCTTATGTAAGAACCATCATTTCTTCTAATTTCTTTTTTTGTTCTTACGATAACGGCTTTAGATACATCACCTTTTTTAACGTTTCCACCCGGTATAGCAGATTTTACGGATACAACTATAACGTCACCAACGCTTGCATATCTGCGTCTTGTTCCGCCAAGTACCTTAATACATCGTACTCTTTTGGCTCCGGAATTGTCAGCCACCACTAAATTTGTTTCTTGCTGTATCATTAGTTAAACTCCTTATCGATATACCAATTACTTAGCTCTTTCAACAATTTCAACTAAACGCCATTTTTTATTCTTGCTTAGCGGTCTAGTCTCTTCTATTTTTACAATATCGCCAACATGGCAATCGTTCTTTTCATCATGAGCCATTAATTTTGTAGTTTTTTTGAAATATTTTCTATAAATCGGGTGAGAAACTTGTCTTTCTATTGCTACTACTATGCTTTTTTCCATTTTAGTAGAAATTACTTCACCAACTTTAGTCTTTCTGTTGCTTTTAGTTTCCATAAATACTACTTTTCTCCGTCTTTTTGTCCTAATTCTCTTTGCGTTAGGACTGTTTTCATCTTGGCTATGTCTTTTCTTACATTGCGTAATTTAGCAGTATTTGTAAGTGTTTTAAGCGCATTTTGAAATCTTAAATCAATAAGATTATTCTCTTCTTCAGCTATTCTTTTAACTAGCTCTTCAGTACTCATTTCGCGAATTTCGTAAATTTTCATCTTACTGCTACTCCTGTTCGTAATCTGGTCTTACAACTATTTTAGCTTTAATAGGTAACTTGTGCATAGCAACTGTTAAAGCTTCTGTTGCTAATTCCTTTGATACACCGGAAACTTCAAACATAACTCTTCCCGGTTTAATAACAGCTACCCAAAATTCAGGAGCGCCTTTTCCTTTTCCCATACGTGTTTCTAATGGCTTTTTAGAAACCGGCTTATCGGGGAAAATTCTAATCCACACTTTACCGTCACGCTTCATCTTTCTTGTAATAGCAATTCTACATGCTTCAATTTGTCTGCTGGTAATCCATGCAGGTTCTAAAGCTTTTAATCCGAAATCGCCAAAATCTACTCTATGACCGCGTGTGGCAAAGCCTCTTCTTCTTCCGCGCTGCGATTTTCTATATTTTACTCTTTTTGGCTGTAACATTAATTAACCTCTAAGCTCTTATTCTGATACACGTTTACCTAATTTCTCGCCATTAGATATCCATACTTTTATGCCTATTGCACCGTATATAGTTCTGGCGGTAGCGGTTGCGTAATCAATATCTGCACGTAGGGTATGTAATGGTATTTTTCCTTCTTTATACTGCTCGGTTCTTGCCATTTCGGCACCGCCTAAACGTCCCGAACACATAATTCTGATACCTTCTGCTCCCATTCTCATAGCAGATGAAATTGATTGCTTCATCGCTCTTCTAAATGAAATTCGTCCTTCTATCTGGGTAGCTATGTTTTCGGCTACTAAGTTTGCGTCAATTTCAGGACGTTTTATTTCAGATATCTGTACTTTTACTTCTTTATCGGTAATTTTCTTTAATTCTTCTTCAAGCTGCGTAATTTCCTTACCGCTTTTACCGATAACTACTCCCGGACGTGAAGTATATAATGTAACTGTAATGTTTTTTGATGTCCTATCAATAATTATTCTTGATAGGCCGGCTTTTTTAAGACGGTTTCTTAAGTATGTCCGTAATTTCTTGTCCTCTACTAATTTGCTAGAATAACTGTGATTTTCATACCAGTTAGAATCCCAGCCTCTTATTACGCCGACTCTTAAACCTATTGGATTTGTTTTCTGACCCAAAAAAGTTCTCCTGAATTATCCTTTAGTTGAAACAATTATTGTTAAATGATTAGAACGCTTTTTCATACGATATGCTCTTCCCATAGGTGCAGGCAATATTCGTTTTAATGAAGGTCCTTGATTTACATATACTTCTTTTACAAATAAATCAGATGTTTCTATTCTGCTATTATCTTCTTTATTCATCATATTTGCTACCGCACTTCTTAATACCATTTCAGCATCTTTTGCTGCATGACGTGTATTAAAGTGTAGTATTTCTATCGCTTGATCTACCGATTTTCCTCTTATCAAATCAATTACTTGTCTCATTTTTCGAGGCGATGATCCAATATACTTATTTGTTGCTTTAGCTTCCATCAATGTCCTCTAATTATCATTACTTAACTTTTGAAGCTTTTTCAGCTTTTGTTCCCGGATGACCGCGGAATATTCTTGTTGGTGCAAATTCACCTAATTTGTGTCCAACCATATTTTCAGATACATATACCGGAATCATTTTGTTACCGTTATGTACGGCAATAGTATGTCCGACAAAATCCGGAGAGATTGTACTAGAACGCGACCAAGTCTTAATTATTTTCTTTTGACCCGATTCATTCATTTTAAGAACTTTTGCTAACAATTTAATGCTGATAAAAGGACCTTTTTTAACTGATCTTGGCATCTTTATTCTCTTACTTTCTTCGTTTTACAATATATTTATTAGTTGGATTTTTTCTCTTACGAGTCTTTAAGCCTTTGGATTTTTGTCCCCAAGGTGATACTGGATGTCCGCCACCCGATGTTTTACCTTCACCACCACCCATTGGGTGATCTACTGGGTTCATAGCAACACCTCTTACATGTGGACGTTTACCTAACCAGCGTTTTCTTCCGGCTTTACCCAAGCTTAGGTTTTCATGGTCACCGTTTCCAACTACTCCGTAGGTAGCCATACATTCGCTACTTACTACTCTTATTTCACCGCTAGGCATCTTTAATTGGGCAGTACTACCTTCGCGAGCCATCAATTGTATTGATGAACCGGCTGCTCGTCCTAATTGTCCGCCTTTTCCGGGTTTTAATTCAACATTATGAACAAAACTACCAACCGGCATTTCTTTTAATTTTAATGCATTTCCTACTTTAATTTCAATGTTTGTACCGGACATAATTTTGTCGCCTACTTTTAAGCCGTCCGGAGCAATTATATATCTCTTTTCACCGTCAACGTAATGTAATAATGCTATTCTACAAGTACGATTAGGATCATATTCTATCGAGGCAACTTTTGCTTCTATTCCAAACTTGTTGCGTTTAAAGTCAATAATTCTGTATTGTCTTTTATGTCCGCCGCCTCTAAATCTTGTAGTTACTCGTCCGTTATTATTTCTACCGCCGCTTTTTGTAAGCGGTGCAAGTAACTGCTTTTCCGGGCTTGTCTTTGTTATCTCATTAAATGATGAGAAAGACATAAATCTTGTTCCCGGAGTGGTTGGTTTTAAT
>CALGLM010000263.1 GCA_937930275.1 uncultured Ignavibacteria bacterium | reverse complement strand
TTACCTAAGGTTAAAAAAGATTAAGTTGATTTATAAAGATATTCCGTTTTTATTACCCAAATTTTCTGAAGGGATTACCGCTAAAAACTAGTAATGCTAAACGAAGATTTAACCCCCTTTGAATTAACGATAAAAAAAAGGATTTATTTTTTCGCATTTTCCATAATTCGTTTATTATATTATAAATTATTTGATGCGCATGTTAATTATGTTGAAGATGCTTATAACATTCTTCCTTCTTACGGAGTAAATAAAGAAAAAATATTTATTACTTACAATTCACCCGATACCGAAAGATTGGAACAGGCAAAAAATAAAGCCAAAAGTATGGCAAACATTCTTAAACCTGCTAAACAGCGAATTATACATGTAGGGCGATTGGTAAAATGGAAAAAAGTTGATTTGCTTATAAATGCCATAAGTTTGTTAAAGGACAAATACCCCGAAATAGAATTGATTGTAATAGGGGGCGGACCCGAAGAAAAGAATTTAATTAAACTTAGTGAAGATTTGAATTTAACCGATAGAATAAAATTTATAGGAGCTATTTACGATCCTGAAATATTGGGTAAATATTTGTCGGAATCAAATGTTTACGTTATAGCGGGTATGGGGGGCTTATCCATAAATGAAGCAATGGTTTTTGAAAAGCCGATTATTTGTTCTGTTTGTGACGGTACTGAAAAAAAACTTGTAAAAGACGGATATAACGGTTATTTTTTTGAAAATGATAATGTAATTGATTTAGCCGAAAAAATTAACATGGTTTTAGCCGATAACGAAAAAGCGGAATTAATGGGGAAAAATTCTTATAATATCATTAAAAACGAAATTAATATTAATACTGTTATATTAGGTTATATTAATGCATTTAATTATATTTCTAAAAATAAATTTAATTTAACTTTATGAAATTATTGTTCGAAATTTTATTTCGTGAACCTTCCAAAATATTTAGGTATAAAAATTATTTTAAGTTTTTAGTATATGTTTTATTATACAGCGGCAAAACAAGATATAGTAAAACTACACTTAATTTATTCGGTAGAAAAATTGTTGTTCCCGATACATTATCTTTTGTATGGCAGTTTCATGAAATATTTGTTGAGGAATATTATAAATTTGAAACTAAAAATCCAAACCCCATTATTTTGGATTGCGGAGCAAATATAGGATTAAGTGCCGTTTATTTTAAATTATTGTACCCAAACGCTATAATATATAGTTTTGAGCCTGACGATAAAATATTTGAATGTTTATCGTATAATATTAAATCATTTGAATTTTCCAATGTTAATTTAATAAAAAAAGCTGTTTGGATAAATAATGACGGAGTCAATTTTTTTAGCGAAGGAGCTGATAGCTCGTCCATATTTTCGGAAAAAGCTGATAAAAAAGTAGAGTCGATTAGTTTGAAAGACTTATTAAAGGGGATTGATAGTAATATTGATTTCTTTAAAATGGATATTGAAGGCGCCGAAGTAGAAGTTATAAAAGATTGTGACAATTATTTAAATAAAATTCAAAATATATTTATAGAATATCACTCTTTTGTTAATTCCGAACAACAATTGGATGTTTTGTTGAACATTTTGACTAAAAACGGATTTAGATATTTTATAAAACCTGAAGCAGATAGAAGAATGCCTTATATTAATAGAATTAATAAAAACTTTACAGATG
>CALGLM010000262.1 GCA_937930275.1 uncultured Ignavibacteria bacterium | reverse complement strand
CGTTAATAATTCCTTCTAATTTGTGCCCAATTCCTGTTCCTGTGGTATTTAAGCCTGTATCGTCAACTAGTTTTACCTTTAAATTAAAATCAGGTTTTACAAGTTTAGCATTTTCATATGATAGTTCATCGGCAAATATTTCTATTTCCGGACCTGTTTTATCATTAGTTACTGTTGTATCAGTTCCGTTAATTTTTATATTTTTAGAGAACCCAACTCCGTCAGAATTGTCATTATATAAGTAAACTACTATTTTACCGTTTTTATTTTCGTAAGAAATATCTTTAGGAACAATAAAATCAGAAGAAAATATACCATTGCTAACCGAAATTCTACCTCTGTAAATCACACCCCCTTGTAAAGTCATATTTAATTGAATATCACTTAAATAAAATAATTTTTCACTATCAAATACAGTCAAAATTCCTTCGCCGTTAAAACTATTATCAATATTACCTAAAGAATCTACAACCGAACCGGCAATTTTCCCTTTTCCCAATGCTTTTAATTCTACTACTATATTAGAAGAAGAACCGTTTACCGAATCAATATTAACTGATCTTACAGGTTGAGCAAGTTTTAAGTATGGATCACAAAACAGATGGAACTTTTCATCATTTTGTAAATACCGTGTTTGTTTTGTATGCCAATAAGCTCTTCCAATAGGATTTGGCAAACCGTTATTTTTTGTAAATAAAAACGAATAAAATAAATTATTTAAAGCAGCATTCTCTCCCGATACTACAGGTCTGCATGCGGAAAATCCGCCAATCATTCCTGCATCTTTCATAAAAATCATTTCTTCTGTAGCACTCTGCACTGCGGGATCATCATATTTGCCAAAATCGCAAGTTGCAGCAGTAAGGAAAAATTGCTTATCATTTTTAAATAAAGGAATGGTTGATGTCCTTTCAAAAACATATTCGTGAGCCCATACATCCGGATTTCCGTGACCGATATAATTTAATATAAGTGTTCCGTTATTAACTGCATTTACAATAGCTTGAGTTACTGCAGGCTTTCTCCTTCCCAAACCGGTAATTACGGTCGGGTAAGCAGATAAATATATTTTACTCAAGTCAAAATAAGCCGGAATATAATCTTTTGCCAACCTTTCTGATTGCGAAGTGTGGATACTTCCGTCATCACCTGTTGAAGTTAATCCGTCATCAGCAACCAAAGTTATTAAATTTTTCCATAATGACTTTTCTGCATTAGATTCATAATTTATTACCTTATTAAGAATCAATTCCCCTTGTGCAACACTTCTAATAGGTAATCTACCTATTGCCACATCAACAGCTAAATCACCTGCACCACCTACTATTCTTCCATAATAATCGTCTGTAGGATATGAAAAGACCTCATTCAAAGATAATTCTGTTTGGTATGTCGGTACAAAATTAGAAGAGTAATTTTCAAAATTCAAATAATCGTAATCACCATCACCAAACAGAAGTACATAAAACGGAGGCGTTTCCCAGTTATCATATGCATATTTAATATAATCTCTAATAGCACTGGGGTCTAATAGACCGCTATTAAGTTGGTCAAATATATCTTCAACGTACACCAATTTTCCGCTTATCGGATTTGGTGAACTATACTTTCTATAATTCAAATATTTTTCGGCAACTGAAGAAAAAGCTTTAGACGATATTAATAAAAACTCTCCTCCGGATATATCGCTTAACAAATCATTGTTTGTAACACTTTCAAATTTACTAATTGATTTCAATTTAGTTGAGCAAAGCGCAATGTACTTAGAAACTTCTCCGTTTTTTTCTTCTTTGTTAAATAAAACTTCACCCGCACTAATATTCGTATTTACTCTTTTTACATTTTTGTAATCTGTTACGTCAAAAACCAAAATATCGCTATTTGCAAAATTTGACACTCTATAATTTATATTTGTGGTTGTATCTTTAGAAAAAAAAGTTATTTCGTCAT
>CALGLM010000261.1 GCA_937930275.1 uncultured Ignavibacteria bacterium | reverse complement strand
CGATAAATTTCATAGAGGTGTTGATGTTGAGGAAGCAGACGGCATACAAGATATAGGTGAACAATTTACAACTGTTTTTGGAGATGAAATTGTCGGTGAAGGTGAAGATGTTGATATGTGGTTTTTAAGTAATAAATCAAAACTGTACAAGAACCGTTTTGCTTTTGATACAAAACCAAATTCTCTTTCGTATTCCGGAGCAAATAGTTTAGTTTCAGTTTACGATTTTTCAGAATCCGAAAATAGAATGACTTTTAAAGTAACAATTGGAACGGAAAACATATCCGTAAATACAGATAACATAGCAGCCGGAAATTATTCCGATAATTTTAAGATTAACGATTCGTATTATTTTATAAAAGACGGAAATCTATTAAAGTTAGTTGGGAACAATCAAATATTATTGTATCCTAATTTTACTCAAGAATATTTAAAAATTGCTTATAAAGATTCAATTGTAGTCGGTTGCTTTGAAAATAAAGTAAATATTTTTAATACTTTAAAAGATACTGTAATTACTATATCTGTAAACGAAAATATTTCTACTTCTCCTGTACTTAAAGATAATTGGATTAGTTTAGGCACAGCTAACGGAAAAATATATAACTTAATAAAGTCCAATAACAATTGGCTTGTTTCGTCACAGAATGGTTCTAATAGTTATGATAAACCGGTTAAACAATTAAATAGCAAGATTGACGCAATTATGTACGAAGATAGAATTGTTTTTAACAATAATTATTTTTCGCTAAATAATGGTGAAAAATTTGTGAAATTTATGCAATTCTTCAATTCAAATAATACTTACACAATTTCTCTATCAAATAAAAATAACTTTTATATTTTTAATGACGGTCAATTGGAAACAAGTTTTGCTGTTCAATCCGAAAATTTTGTAAGTAATTTTATTATTGCACAATTATCACATAACGGATTTTATCAAATTTTATTTACTGATAAAAATAAGCTTTGGGCTTATAATTTAAGCGGTTCTGTTTTCGATAATTTCCCGATTATTTATAATGATAATGTAGTTTTGGAAGATTATATATATGCTGCTAATTTTGATGATGACACTATTTCGGATTTATTACTGTTTTCTGAAGACGGTGAAATAATGTTATTCTCAAGCAAAGCAAAATCAACCCTATTAGGATTTCCGGTTTCGATTGGTGGTAAATTATCCGGTATGCCATACATTAGTATCACCGAAAATAACGGTATTGGCAATTACAACCTAAACGTTATTTCTAATGATAAAATATATTACTATAATATTATTCCTAATACTACAAGTTTACGCTTGGATTATGTTAGTTATTTTGGATCAACCAACAACGATTGTCAGATGTATTATACATTTTTAAGTACCGTTGAAAAAGGATATTTTCCTGAAGAAAGAGCTTACAATTGGCCAAATCCGGTTTATGGCAGTTCTACATTCATCAGATATTACGTTAGTGAAAATTCTAATGTTAATATCAAGATATTTGATTATTCAGGGGCATTAGTTGATGAAATTAATACCTACGGATTTGGAGGAAACGATAACGAAGTTGAATGGAATGTTGCAAACATACAAAGCGGAGTATATTTGGCAAGAATTGAAGCTAAAGGGGATTTAGGAAATTCAGGTTCGAAAATTATTAAAATAGCCGTTATTAAATAGCGGCTATCTCATTTCTAAATAATAAAATAATGTTATGAAAAAAATAAGTTTATTTCTGTTATTGTTTGTTTTATCAATTAATGCTTACGCACAATTTAATGAATTTCATCCGGAATATGATTGGTTTACAATACGAGGAAAGCACGTTGTTGTACATTATCATAGAGAAGCTGAAAGGACTGCGAGAATTGTTTGTAAAATAGGTGATGAAGTATGGGAACCTATTACTTCACTATATGAATATGAACCGGAGACAGTTCATTACATTATCAAAGATATTGATGACTACAGTAACGGAGCTACATATTTTTTTGATAATAAAATAGAAATTTGGTCTTCATCATTAGATTTTGACTTAAGAGGTTCGCATAATTGGCTTCGCAACGTAATTACGCATGAATTTACCCACATGGTGCAAATTCAATCCGGAATGAAACTTACAAGAACAATTCCCGCTTTTTATTTCCAATTTCTTAATTATGAAGATAAAAGACGTCCTGATATTTTATATGGTTTCCCAAATGTAGTTGTTTCTTATCCGGTTGCTACAATAAATATTCCTTCTTGGTTTGCCGAAGGTACAGCACAGTATCAAAGGAAAGAATTAAACTATGATAACTGGGATAGCCATAGAGATATGATTTTAAGGAGCTATGCTTTGGACGGGAATATGTTAACTTGGAATCAGATGGGAGTTTTTGAAAAAACTTCATTAGGTAGCGAATCTGTTTATAATTCCGGTTTTGCTTTAACTCGATATATATCGCAAAAATATGGTGAAGACAAATTAAGACTAATCACAAATCGTTTAGGCAAATGGGTAAATTTTACAATTGATGCAGCATTTAAAGATGTGTTAGGTAAAAGCGGTGTTGAAATATACGGCGAATGGAGAAATTTTTTAGAACAAGATTATAAAAATAGAAGTGCCGAAATACTTAATAATCTTGTTAAGGGAGATGAAATTGTTAAAGATGGATTTGGCAATTTTTATCCTCGTTTTAATAAAAAAGGGGATAAAATAATATATGTTTCTAATAAAGGGACAGATTATTTAGGAACTTCATCAATTTATCAATATGATTTAAATACAAAAGAAGATAAATTACTTGTCGCCGGAATTCGCTCGACTGTTGCTTTTACACCGGATGAGACAAAAATAATATATGCTAAACTATCTGAAGAAAACAAAGGGTGGAGAAATATTCATGATCTATTTGTTTATGATCTAAATTCAGAAGAAGAAACAAGATTAACTTACGGACTAAGGTCCAATAATCCGGATGTATCTTCTGACGGTAAAAAAATTGTGTTTTTATATCAAACAGACGGTACAACAAACTTAGGCACTGTAGATATTAACGGAAAAAACTTTAAAAGAATTACATTTTTTGAAAACGGCGAACTTGCATATAATCCCAAATTTTCGCCTGATAATAAATCAGTGTTTTTTGATTATTCGTATCACCACGGAAGAGATTTAGCAAAAGTAGATACTTCGGGTGCTAACTTTGAGTTTGTAGTTAAAACAGACGATGATGAAAGAAATGTTACTTTTATTAATAATACCGAAGTAGTATTTGCCTGTGATGAAACAGGTATTTATAATTTGTATAAGTATAACCTTAATACAAAAGAAAAAAAGAGAATTACTAATGTTACCGGCGGAGCTTTTATGCCTACCATAAATAACGATGGTAATATTTGTTATGCAGGTTATACTTCAACTGGTTATAAAATATTTTATTTATCAAAAGAAGAGCAATTAAAAGTTGATGTCTCAAAAAAATATGTTAGAACTTTTAATCCTCCTTTGGGAGAAGATAAACCAAAGGGAGATTTAACCGATGATTATTATAAAAAACTGCGTAATTTTAATGATTATGAAACTCCTGATTATAAAGAAGAAAAATATTCGTCTGCTTTTTCAAAAATTACATTTTTCCCGTTTTTAAGAGTTGATAACTATAATACTTCAAATAGTTTTTTAGATAGATTAAAACCCGGAGTTTTTGTCACATCAAATGATCACTTAAATAGATTCGGTTTTTTTGCCGGCGGTTCAATTAATAAACGTTGGGAACGAGATTTGTTCTTAACTTTTGAGTATAGGAATAAATTGCCTTTATTATATAATATGGGTATTAAGCCGACTCTTTCGTTGGAACTTTATAGTATTAGTAGAAAAGCAGATGTGGAAATTAATTTTGACGAATATGACGAAACTTATAGAACAGAAACTGATGTAACGTATAATTTGTTTGAGGTTGATTTAGTTTTTAGTCACAAAATATTTGCGGAAGGAAATAACTTAGAAGCACGATTTATTTATAGTGATTATGTAGCTGCTTTAGGAAGTTTTATTTTACCGACTACTTCAACTTTATATCCGACAACAAAAGATAAATACTTTGTTGGTAAAAATATTCAGTTAAAATATACTCACGATTTTAAAATTCCTACTGTTGATAGTGATATTAATCCAATCGGAAGAAGTTTAGAATTGCAATATAATTACGAATTTAACGAATATAATCCGGATGGTAATTATTCTGTAGAAAACGGTTCTTTAGTTCCGATTTATAAAAATTTTAGATTTAGCAAGTTAGAATTAAATTACAAAGAACATATACCCGTATTTAAAAATCATACTTTTAATACTCAATTAAGAATAGGCACTATATTAAGTCCGGCAGTACCGGATTTCTTTGATTTCTATTTAGGCGGTCTTGTTGGTATGAAAGCTTATCCTTTTTATGCAATAAGCGGAAACGAAGTTGCATGGTTAAATATTACATATCGATTCCCGTTATTTAAAGATATAGATGCAAGAATGGGATTATTATATTTAGATAAAATATTTTTATCTATTTATGGCGATTATGGTAATGCATGGACCGGAAGCAAAGTAGAATGGAATAAATTTAAAAAAGGTGCAGGTGCCGAACTAAGGATGAAATTTGTATCTTTTTATCTTTTCCCTACGGCTGTATTCTTTAATGCATCCTATGCATTTGATAAATATGATAGATTAGTTGATAGGGGAAATACCAAAACACTTGTAAGTTACGGAAAAGAATGGCAATTTTACGGCGGTGTATTATTTGACTTTAATTTTTAATGAGTTGATATGAAAAAAATAATAGTTTTAGCCTTATTATTTAGTTCCTTAATTAACGGACAAAAGCAAAACGGAACATTATCGGGAATATTAACAGTAGATTCCAAAACATCTTTTAATGCGACTTTTAATAATGATGAGAAGTTAAACGTTAGTAACAAGAAAAAATCTGTTTTTTTAGCAGGAGTTTTATCTTTTGCAATTCCTGGTGCCGGAGAAATTTACGCTGAAAATTATTATATGGCTGGATTATTTATTGCTGTTGAGGCTGCGGCAATAACTACCGGATTGGTATATGACAAAAAGGGGGATGATCAAACAGCTTTTTATCATCAATATGCTCAAGAAAATTGGGATGTTGTTAGATATGCTAAATGGACGATTAACAATTTAAGTTCATTAAACAATACTTTAAAAACGGAAGATTATTCGGGATTGTTTTATGAAAACGGTACAAAAGTTAACTGGGGTATTCTAAATAAATTAGAAACTGATATCGGCGGCTGGTATAGCCATAAGTTACCGGCATACGGAGAGCAGCAATACTATGAGTTAATAGGTAAATACCCTCAATATAATGCAGGATGGAGTGATTTTGGAAATGAAAATACACCATACAAGTATGGGGATCCGATTACCGAAGAATTTAAGTATTACTCAAAAGAGCGCGGAAAGGCTAATGATTATTACAATATAGCATCAAAAGCAGTTGTTGTAGTAATTGCTAACCATATTATTAGTGCG
>CALGLM010000260.1 GCA_937930275.1 uncultured Ignavibacteria bacterium | reverse complement strand
AATGCAAAAAATCCGATTAAAAGCGGATATTTATAATCAATTTTACTTTTGAATAGTAAAATCAAGTGCTATTTATCATTATTGGTAGTCAATTATTTATCCTTATATTTATATAAAAATGGATTACTGGCTAATTAGATAAGATTGTTGTCTAAATTTTTATGTTTTATTTTTTTGAAAGATTTGCTAACTTACTATATTAAACTCAAAAAATTTGGTTAATTATGAGAAAAATATTGCCCATTTTATTATTTACAATATTATGTACAAGTTTATTTGCTCAAGACGATGAAGAATATGTAGGTAACATTAGTAAGTTTGGAGCTGCCGGCGGAGTAACCGCTACTTGGGTAATACCAAATTTTGATGAATTAAACAATAAAATAAAACTACTTGGTATTAACGAATTTTCAAATTCCGGCATGATAACTTGGGGCGGATCCGGATATGCCTATATAATGTTTTGGGATAATGTACGTTTGGGCGGAATGGGTTACGGAGGAGTTAAAAGTTCGGAAGGGATTGTAAATGAATATAGAACTAAAGTAGATTATTCAATAGGAATAGGCGGATTTACTTTAGAATACACTTTACCTTTTATAAAAGATATTGCTGTTTCAATAGGTTGTGTATTAGGGGGAGGATCTGCTCAAATAGATGTTTATAAAAACAAAGGTGATTTTAATTGGGGTGATGTTTGGTCTGACGTTCAAGCAGTAAATTCTAAAAGCGAATATAAAAAAATTAGTAAAAGCTTTTTCACTTTTACTCCTACGGTTAATATTGATATACCATTGAATAGATTTATTGCTTTTAGAATAGGAGGAGGCTATCAAACAGATTTGACCGGTGATTGGAAAATAGATAACGATCAAACATTGTACAATACTCCAAATAAATTAAATTCTAACGCATTTTATGTTCAAACAGGTATATTTTTTGGATTTTTTGCTTTTTAAGGAGAGAAAATGAGAACATTATTAGTTACCGGCGGTGCCGGATTTATAGGAAGTAATTATATAAGGACAATTTTAACCGAAAGAGATGATATTGAAATAATTAATGTTGACAAATTAACATATGCGGGTAATTTGGAAAATTTGACCGAAATCGAATCAAAAAAGAATTACACGTTTATTAAGGGGGATATTACCAACAATGAGTTAATAGAATATATTTTTACTAAATACAAAATTGATGAAGTTGTTAACTTTGCCGCTGAAAGTCATGTTGATAGAAGCATTTTAGGAAGCGAAGTGTTTTATCGAACCAATGTTATGGGTACAAATGTATTGCTTGAAGCTTCTCGCAGGCATGAAGTAAAAAAATATCTTCAAATTTCCACAGATGAAGTTTACGGCAGTTTAGGAGAAACCGGTTTATTTACCGAAAGTACTCCGCTTTCGCCAAATAGTCCGTATTCAAGCAGTAAAGCAGGTGCAGATATGATGGCTATGGCTTTTTATCACACATACGGTATGCCTATAGTTATAACTCGTTGCTCAAATAATTATGGTTCATATCAATTTCCCGAAAAACTTATTCCTTTAATGATAATTAATGCTTTGCACGATAAAAAATTACCTGTTTACGGTGACGGTAAAAATGTTAGAGATTGGATTTACGTAATTGATCATAATAAAGCAATTCAATTAGTTTTAGATAAAGGCGTTCCGGGTGAAGTTTATAATATCGGTGCTGAAAACGAGATGCAAAATATTCAGATAATTAAATTAATATTAGGATTTCTCGGAAAATCGGAAAATTTAATTGAGTTTGTAAAAGATAGGTTGGGACATGATAGAAGATATGCAATAGATGCAACTAAAATTAAAACTGAACTTGGCTGGAAACCGGAATTTTCGTTTGAACAAGCAATTGTTAAAACAGTTGAATGGTACTTAAATAATAAAAACTGGTGGGAAAGAATTATTGCGGGAACATATAGAGATTATTATAAAAATTTATACGGTAAAAAATATTAATAGTAACTTTTTAGGATTATAATGATAAGAAGAATTTTAGTTTTAATAATCATAACTGCTTTTAGTATTAACGCTCAAGATGAAGGGAGTTATACTAAAAAAAGTAGCAGCTTAAGCGAGCTATCTATGGCTATGAGTGTTACAATAGGCGGTAACTTTATTGTAACAGGCACATTTCCTGCAGCTCCCGGCGAAAGAGTTGATCAGTTTGTAACCAGATTATTTAATCAGGCAAAATCCGAAAAATTGGCTCTCGTTAAGGATTATGAAAAACAACAGGAAATTTTGGAAAAACTTGATGAGACACCGACAAGAGATATTAAACTTAGAAAAAATAACGGGACAGAAATAGCTGTTGACTTAGCAAAATTTCGATTAACCGGTGATTTTAAGTATAACCCATACTTATCTCATGAAGATGTGTTAATTTTCCCATCGTATGATTTTCAAACAGATTTTGTTTCTGTATTAGGTGCCGTTAATATTCCTGTAAAATTTCAGTATGTTGCCGGCGATAAATTTAGTGATGCTTTAATGTTTGCACAAGGATTAAACAATTCGTTTGAAAACATCAAACAATTTAAAATTGTTAGACTAAGTTATGACGGAAACAAAGAAGAAACTTTATTTTTTGATATAAACGAAAATCCGGAACTGAAAAGAGGTGATAGAATAGTAGTTTTAGCTGAAACGGTTAATAGAAAAGATTTTAGACTTTATATTGCCGGAGAGGTAAAACAATCCGGATGGATTCCGATAACAAAAGGAACAACTACATTAAAAGATGTTATTGAAAAAGCAGGCGGCTTAAAAGAAAATGCCGATTTGAATAGAGCAGAATTAATTAGAGGCGCAAATGTTTTTAAAAGCCCTGTTTTTAATGAAGAATTTGAAAAATTATTAATGCAAAGAATGGCAGATATATCCCCCGAAGATTCAATTTCGTTTATGACTGATAATAAACTTAGGTTTGCACGAGGTAACGCCGTATTAGATTTTTCAAAGTTAGACGACTCTAACTCGGTTGAAAGTAAATTTGTTGTTAAAGACGGTGACTACATTTTTATACCTGAAAAATTAAACCTCGTTTATGTTTTTGGACAAGTAAACTCTCCGGGATATATTAAGTATGAAAAAGGTGAAGATGTGAATTACTATCTTAACCTTGCAGGCGGAATAGGAAAAACCGCAAGAGAGGAGATCTATTTAATTAAAGGAAAAACACGCGGGTGGACTTTGATTGAAGAAGAAACAAAATATGTAATAGAACCGGGAGATTATATTTGGATTCCTAAAGAATTAAGAAGAGATTTTACATATTACAGTGAAAGAATTTTAGCTATTAGTAGTGTAGTAGGTACATTAACTACTATTGCATTATTAATTGTTCAACTAACAAAATAGAATTAGGAATAGGTTATATGTCTGAAAACAATGAAAAGAAGGTTCATTTTTCCGATTATCTTTATATTTTATTTAAATGGAAAGCATTGATTATTGCTGTTTTAATAATATTTACCGGATTAGCAGTCGGTCTTGCATTTCTACTGCCGGTAACTTATAGGGCTGTTGCTGTTGTTTCTATTCCACCTGAAAGTAACTTGGGTTTAAGCGGTTTGACTGGATTGTTAGGCGGTGGTAAGTCAACTCAATCATTAGGAGCAAAACTTTTCGGTACTTCTTCATCATCAGAAGATATGCTGCTTGGGTTGCTTAACTCACGTTCTGCTTTAACAAATGTCATCAATAAATTTGATCTTATAAATTATTACGAAATTGAAGATAATAATATGGATAAAACAATTAAAGCATTTAAGAATGACATATTGTTTGAGTCCAATGAATTTATGTTTATTGAAATAAGTGTAATTAATAAAGATGCAAAAAAAGCTGCAGATATTGCTAATTATTTTGTCCAATTAGTTGATAGTTTAAATATTTATATAAATGTTGAAGCAGCAAAAAATAATAGAATTTTTGTGGAACAAAGATATAATAAAAACTTAGCAGACTTAAAGGAAGCTGAAGATAGTTTGTATAAATTTCAAAAAAAATACGGAATTTTTGCTGTTCCCGAACAATTAGAAGTATCTGTAAAAGCAGCTGCTTCGCTGGAAGCCCAATTAATGGAAAAAGAGATTGAAAGCTATTTGTTGAAACAACAATACGGAGCAAATAGCCCCCAATATACGGGAATGCAGACTCAAATGAATTTATTAAAAGAAAAGGTAAACGAATTAAAAAATAATTCTTCACTTTCATCTTCTTCAAATGTGCTTTTTCCGTTTAAAAATGTACCGGATATGATGATACAATATCTTCGTTATTATAGACAATTGGAAATTCAATCTAAAAT
>CALGLM010000259.1 GCA_937930275.1 uncultured Ignavibacteria bacterium | reverse complement strand
ACCACCGAGATCTACACTCTTTCCCTACACGACGCTCTTCCGATCTAATAATATTTTTATTTCATATTTGGATTCAATACCTTCCAGCGAAATTGTTGCAATATCAGTCTCCGATGATGCCGGTGAGGCACTTACTACCGCATTGCGAAATAAACTAAAAGAATTTGGTAGTAGTATGATCGATAACTTTGGATACCGAAAATCTTGGGCACTTATTGGTTACAAAGGTGCTCCTATCGGCTCTGTTCCCGAAGGGTTGAAAGCACCATTTGACGGAAAAGTTGAAATTGACACTACTATTACTCGAATGCCTCTTAGCGGTGGAATTGTTACTTCAGAACTCGGCCCGGTTGCTAAATGGAAAGAATTTGAGGTTAATCAATCAATTCCTGACGGAGCTTCAATTAAGTATCGTATATTGGTAGTTACAGCTAGTAATACTATTGATACTTTAGAAAATGTTGCCATTGATGAAAACGGACTTGGTGATATAAGCTCGGTTGATGCAAAAAAATATCCAAAAATAAAAGTAAAAAGCGATTTTTCTATTTTACCCGGAAGCGATTCACCTTCATTGCGTTCACTTTCAGTTGGTTATGACAAACTTCCGGAATTAGCAACAAATTATCAGGTTGTCTCTGTTTCCAAAGATTCAATCGATCAGGGAGGATCGGTTACTTTTAATTTTGGATTTATGAATGTCGGAGGTAGTTCGGCAGATAGTTTTAAGGTTTTAGCTAATCTTATTTTACCAAATAACACTAAGCGAGTAATATTTGATTCTTTATTCACACAACTTGATACGATGATTTTAAAAAGTTTTAATTATTCTTATGCCTCCAATTTTAATGACGGATTTGGAAATATGGCATTCGAACTAATTGTTGATTCTATAAATAAAGTTAAAGAATTGTATAAAGACAATAACTACTATAAAGTTCCTTTTTATGTTATCAAGGATACTGTCACTAATATTCATTCTGCAAGTGTATCTACAAAATTTGATGATATTGATATTGCCGATGGTGATTTTGTATCTTCAAGACCCGTAATTACAATTAATTTAGATTATCTTCCTTTATTTCCGTACGAAGACACTACTGCATTTAGATTTTATATAGACGGAGTTAGAAAGTATCGCAACGAAATTGATAGTAGTGTTTTTGATACAATAAATCGAAAAATTACTTATTATTACAAACCGATTTTACAAGACGGTGAACATTTTATTAGGATTACCGGTACAAATATTATTGGCAATTTGGAAAACGGTTACCAAAAGAATTTTGTAGTTTCTTCTGAAGCAAAAGTATTAAATGTTTATAATTATCCAAATCCATTTGCAGAAAATACTTATTTCACTTTCAAACTAACTCAAATTCCGGATGAAATAACAATTAATATTTATACTGTTGCCGGGCGATTAATTAAAAAAATAAATATAAACGGTTCAGAACTTAATATTGATTTTAATAGGGTATTTTGGGATGGGAAAGATGAGGATGGTGACGAAATTGCCAACGGCGTCTATTTTTACAAAATGATTATGAAAGCCAACGGCAAAACAGAAACGATAACACAAAAATTTGCAAAAGTTAAATAAATTTAGAGAGGATAATTTCCTCTCTAAATTCTCTATTTATTTTTTTACTTTTTTCATTATCATTTCCATACTTCTAAACTCTTTGTCGTTCATCATTCCAAACATCTCTATTATTTGGGTATTTTCATCAACGTAAGTAATTACTTGTTTAATTTCTGTTTCTCCTTTTGCAACCGGATCAACCATTTTACCTTTATATACAAGTTGCTTTTTGATTGGATCATATTTCCCAATCATATTAATAACTCCTGTACCAAAGTTGTCAATCCAAAATCCTTTGTACTCTTTTGTAAAATTATCATAGGCATCAACTTCTATTCCTTCGAACGGCATACCCATAATATTACCCAAAAATTTAGATTGCATATATCTTCCGCCTAATATCATCTCAACCTTTACCGTACCTTTAGAAACCATTGGTTCGGCAGAAGGATCCATCCACGTTTTTGCTTCGGTTTCCCAGTCTCCGACTAATTTTGAAAACGACGCATGCACTTCGCCGGGAGTCATATATTCTGACCACAATTTTTGAGCTTCTTCCGGACTAATGTTCTCTTGGCTAAAACACATGCTTGAAAATAGCACAATTAAAATGATAGCGTATTTCATTTTTTCTCCTTAAAAGTTTATTGTAAAGCAGAAAATACTTAAAATAAGTAATAAAAGCAATGTAACCGGACATTTTATCTTTTTATAAATTATAAAAAAAATACCCCTTTTATAATTAAGGGGTACAATACCACGTTATAAAAATTATTAATGATGATTACATGTCGCATTTTCATCAAATTTTAACTCACCTTTTGAATAAGCGATGACTGCTGTTTCCGGATCACTTAATAATGTTAGTATTACTTCAATACCGTTTCTTTCCAAATCTGCAACCAATCTACCCCCTGCCGCATTTGCAATCAAGCATTTACAATCTCTCAATCCTGACGATAAGCTACTATGACTATCTGCATGATGTCCGTCATCATGACCGTGACCGTGCTGATGTTGATTTCCGTTCCCCTGCATTCTGTGCAATGTAAAATTATTTTCACGCTGCGTAACTCCGTTAATTTCACCGTTTTCAACATCATAAATCAAAAAACCGTTGCATCTTCCTACATGACCCGTAATAGTCATAAAATCATCTGTTGCTACTGCTACTAACATATAAAACCTCCGTTTATTAATGTTCTATTTTTAAAGCTAATCCGTTAACTATTGCCATTGCTACTTTTTGATGTGCAGAAATTAAAATTCTACCATATGTTTGCCTACTGATACCTAAATAAGTTGCAGCTTCGTCTTGAGATAGTTTATCTATATCACTTAACTTTAGTGCATCAAATTCATCTCGGCTTAAAACTATTTCTGATAGAATACTCATTGGCACTCCCCTTGGTTTAAAATAATTAGCTTGGGGATTGCAACACATTTTTCTGCATTTTTTGGGTCTTGGCATCATTAACTCCGTTATTTTGAGCATATGCTCATAACAAAAATAATATTTTAATTAATATAAATCAAGTCAGTTATTAATTTTATACATTATTTAAATAAAAAAACATAAATTTGAGATATAATTATTTTCGAGCAATCTAAATGATAGAAATTTTTGGTGTAAAAAAGCAATTTAACGGCAAACAAGTTTTAACCGGTATAAATTTAACAATTAAAGACGGTGAAACATTGGCAATTATTGGTAGAAGCGGATGTGGTAAAAGTGTATTATTAAAACATATTGTCGGATTACTAATGCCGGATGAAGGAGATGTACTTGTTGAAGGAGAATCTATTACTAAATGCGACTTAAAAACTTTATATTCTATAAGAAGAAAGTTCGGATTTTTGTTTCAAGGTGCTGCATTGTTTGATTCGTTAACCGTTGAAGAAAACGTTAGTTTACCTTTAATCGAAAATGAATATAACTTTTCACCGGAACAAATAAAACAAATGGTAGAAGAGCAACTTGAATTGGTGGGATTACCGGGTACCGAAAAACTTAAACCGGCAGAACTTAGCGGTGGGATGAAAAAAAGAATAAGCCTTGCACGTTCTTTAATTACAAACCCAAAATATATACTATATGATGAACCTACTACCGGGCTTGATCCGATAATGAGTGATTCAATTGACGAATTGATACTTAATTTAAGTAAAAAACTTAATGTAACATCAGTAGTTGTTACTCATGATATGTTTAGCGTTCAAAATGTTGCCTCAAAAATTGCAATGGTTCACGAAGGTAAGATCTACTTTACCGGTACGCCAAAAGAATTAATGGATAGTAACGATGAAGTACTTGTAAATTTTATTAAACGTACGGGATTTAAAATTGAAAATTAAAACAAAATTTATCTGTTCGTCTTGCGGTTATGAATCGCCAAAGTGGCTTGGAAAATGTCCGAGCTGCGAAAGCTGGAATTCATTTTCAGAAGAAACCATAGAAACAGGAAAAAGGAAAAGTAAAACTGATTTTGGAGATATAACAGTACACAAACTATCCGATTTTGCAGTTGTTGACGAAAAAAGAATTCTGACTAAAATTGATGAATTTGACAGAGTGTTGGGCGGCGGATTAATACCCGGTTCAGTAATTCTAATAGGTGGTGACCCCGGAATTGGAAAATCGACTCTTGTTTTACAATCCGCTGCGGGTATTGAAAGCGAAGTACTTTATGTAACCGGCGAAGAGTCGATAAACCAAATCAATTTACGGGCAAAACGATTAAACGTAACGAGTGATAAAGTAAGTTTATTAGCCGAAACAGATACCGAAAAAATAATCTCGGTAATTGAAAAAGGACATTTTAAAGCTATAATAGTTGATTCAATACAGACATGTTTTTTACCGGAGCTTGATAATGCACCCGGTACTGTAACCCAAATTCGCGAATCGGCAATGAAACTTATGGATGCCGCAAAAAGATATGATTGTGCAATAATTTTAATAGGACATATAACTAAAGAAGGATATATAGCAGGACCTAAAATTCTTGAACATATGGTTGACGCTGTCTTGCAATTTGAAGGTGAAAAGAACCACAATTATAGAGTACTGCGTGCATATAAAAACCGTTATGGAAGCACAAACGAAATCGGATTGTTTGAAATGCACGAGACCGGATTAATACAAGTAAACAATCCAAGCGAATTATTTTTAAGCGAACGTAGTAAAAGTATTTCCGGAAGTGTGATTACTTGCTGTCTTGAAGGTACAAGACCTGTTTTATTAGAAGTACAAGCACTATTAACTCCGGCACCTTACGGTAATCCCCAAAAAGTTGCGACAGGATTTGATTACAGAAAACTTTCAATTTTGCTTGCTGTGTTAGAAAAAAGAGTAGCCCTGCGAGTATCACAAGCGAATGTATTTTTAAACATTGCGGGTGGATTAAGAATTGATGAACCTGCAATAGATGCCGCAGTATGCTGTGCAATTGCATCTTCGTTTTTAGATTTACCCGCACAAAACGATTTTGTAGCAATTGGTGAAGTCGGATTAGGGGGTGAATTACGAACAATTTCAAATATCGAAAAACGCGTTCAAGAGTGTGCTAAACTTGGATTTAAAAATATAATAATTCCAATCGGTAATAATAAAAACTTAAAATTTACAAAAGATATAAATATCTATCCTGTAAAGTATTTAAGCGAAGCAATAAAGATAATTTTACATAAAAACTAAGGTATCTTATGAACTTATGGACATTAGAAGATGAAATTTATTTTTTTAACTTTTTATTAAAGCATAATATTGAACCGGAAAAACTCTTTTACAAAGTAAATGATATTTTTTACGCTTATATCCCTCGAAATTTAGAAGGTGATTTTGGAACTTTACAAAGCAGAAATTCATTTATCGGTGAATTTACAGAAAATTTTTTTTAAAATTACTTTCACCTATTGCTGAAGAACAAAAGCTGTATGCAGTTAAAAATGTAAAATGTAAAGAATTATCATTAGATAATACTTCAGGAGCAGATATTGCATTCTGCACAACTCCTGACGATATTCAGACACCGGCTAATATTAAACTAATATTTGAAGTAAAAATGAGTATTGTTAATAACTATACATATATAAATGACAATATTCAGTATATATCTGATTTCACTAAGCATAAAGGAAGACCTTCTTTATTAAGATCGGACTCAATGCTTAAAGCAATTGGTAAAGCTGTTAATATAAGGTTAAGTTCTAAAGAATCTTCAAACATCCCTATAGTAATATTGGGGAATTCACCAATTTCTCAAAACTATCTTCACAAAGCCGATATCTTGCGAACAAGAGGAATAATTCAGCATTTTATTAATTTATATCCTTCAGAAGAAAACAAACGATATTGTTTTTCAAGTCCGAAAGAAGGATTTCTGACATTATCGAACATGCAACAACTTAAAGAATTAATTGTAAAATTATTAAATATGAATTCAGCTTATTTTTCTTCAATGATTAGTTTAGAAGAATTAGGCAAAATAATTAAACTTGCTTCTTTTGAAAACAATAATATTTTAATAGCAGCAAAATTTTTAGATTTAATAGAGAACATAAATGAAACGGAGTAACGGTACAAAAACAAGCTCTTTTGGAACATCCGGACGAGTCAATCACGATTCAAGCGAGTTTTACAGCTCTCGAATGTATCAAAATATTCATAAATCGCCTACATCATTAGAGTTGGAAGAAAACATCTTCCCCGATTCATTATTAAATGCAATAATATTTGGCAGTAGCGAAAAGATGCTTCAAATACCAAATAATTCAGTACATCTTATGATTACTTCTCCTCCATATAATGCTACAAAAGAGTATGACAAGGATTTAACTTTAGATGAATACTTACAGTTATTAGAAAATGTTTTTAGAGAAACATATAGAGTTTTAATAAACGGCGGGCGAGCATGCATTAATGTTGCAAATTTAGGAAGGAAACCATATATACCTTTATCAGATTATATCTCTCAAATTATGACCAAAATCGGCTTTTTAATGCGAGGCGAAATTATCTGGAATAAAGCAGCAAGTGCAAGTCCTTCAACAGCATGGGGAAGCTGGCAGAGTGCTTCAAATCCGACTTTACGTGATATTCATGAATATATTTTAGTTTTTTCCAAAGGAAATTATAAACGGGAAGTTGGAGGTAAAGAAAACACAATTAGTAAAGATCAATTTATGGAATGGACTAAGTCTATTTGGACAATGAATGCCGAGAGTGCAAAACGAGTGGGTCACCCCGCACCTTTTCCTGAAGAACTACCTATGAGACTGATTAATTTGTACTCATTTAAAAAAGATATTATTTTAGATCCGTTTATGGGAAGCGGCACAACTGCTTTGGCTGCACTTAAGAACAATCGATATTTTATAGGTTATGATAACGAAGAGAAATATATAGAGATTGCACAAAAACGGATAGAAGAATATCAAGAACGCTATAAGTTATTTGAAGAAACTACTTTTCCGTTCCGAAAAGTAGCCGAGTAATTTACTGAATTGCCAACATCCTTTCAATCGGTAAACGTGCTCTCTCAATTATTTCCGGTAATAATTTTACAACATGCTTTTCATGTAATAATGATTCGTAAAGTTTTTCTAAAGTAATTAATTTCATATACTCGCAAACCGAGTTTTCGCTTACCGGATAAAACTTTTTAGCGGGATAAAATTTATTAAGTCTATGTAATATCCCAACCTCCGTTGCTATTACAAACAAATCGGATTCTGATTTAGGTATATAATTTACCATTCCTTCGGTTGAAAGAACTTTAATTTTAGTCGATTCCGGATGATTTAATGATTTTAACATACACGAAGACGAACAACCGCATTCCGGATGAACTAAAAACTCGGCAGCAGGAAAAATTTCTTCGGCTTTATCAAATTCAACATTCCCAATTTTTTGGTGAACATGACACGAACCTTCAAATATTATTAAATCTCTACCGGTAACTTTTTTAACATAATTACCTAAAAACCTATCGGGTAAAAAGATTATCTGTCTATCTTTATCTATTGCATTAACTACATTTACCGCATTAGATGAAGTAACACAATAATCGCTTAGTGTTTTTATTTCTGCCGTAGTATTAATATACGCAACAACAACCGCGTCAGGATATTGATTTTTGAGACTTAACAATTGTTCTTTTGTAATCGAATCAGCTAAAGAACAACCGGCTTCTAAATCAGGGATTAAAACTTTCTTATCGGGTGCAATAATAGC
>CALGLM010000258.1 GCA_937930275.1 uncultured Ignavibacteria bacterium | reverse complement strand
TATTATAAAAATCGCGGCTCAATTTTTATGTTTGATATTTCCAAAAAAAGCTATGCTTTAAAGTGGAATGATAAAACCATGAATATTATTAGTTTAAATGGTGACCAATCGTATCAAAACATCTATTTTTTAACAGGTAAAAAAGATGCCTCGCCAACCGGTTACCCTATGTTTGCAGAAGCTAAATTATACAAATTTTTACCCGATAACAATTCTGTTAAAAGAATAGATGATATAGGAAAGTTTGTTCAAATATTTACGGATATAGAAAAAGATAATTCTTTAAAGGTTATTTATCAAAAATTTAACGATAAAGATGTTTATAAAGTTGATAAAATTACTAACTTATATACACCGGAAGGGGTAAAAGTAGAATCGAAATTTGAAACATTCAATTTGTTAAATTCAAGTTTACCACAACTAACCACTATTTTAATTAAGGTAAAATCAAATTTAAATAAGTTTTTTATTGATTATACTTATTTAAATAACGAAACAAAATTATTCTGTAAAAATTTAGAAAACGGTGAAAGGAAGTACATAACATCAACCGATTTTAAGGTTAAAAGTATTGATTGGACCTTTGAAGATAGATACAGTGTTGTTTATCTGGAAAAATTAAATAATGATATGATAACAAATCGTCTATCTTCAATGCTTGTTGTGTATGATACAAAATTAGGAGAGATGATTAATGTAATAGAAAATCCGTATGCAATTAGTTATATTTTGCGTGGCGATTATTTGTTTTATGAAACCGAACAAAATAATACAAAAAAAATTGTGGTTTGGGATTTAAACAAGAGGTCGATTTATCATGAAATATTAACGGATAACGGCTGCGGATTAAAAACATTAAAGATTGTTGAGTAGTAGTGGACACATATTTTAGAATTTTAAGATACGTTAAGCCATACAAAAAGCATTTAGCTTTATCAATGCTTTGTACGGTTTTATACGCATTATTAAACGGTGCATCAGTTTATTTAACTATTCCTTTATTGGATACGTTATTTAAAACTAATACAAATACTATTGAAGTAAAAGAAGAAGTAAAAGCCAAAGAAGAAATAAAGGCTAAGCCTACAATTGTGGAACAAGCATTAGAGGCGGTTTCTGCAAAAGCCAAAGAGTTTATTTTTGCAGGTACTACCAAAGATATATTGTTAAAAATATCTATTGTTGTTGTTCTTGCGTTTTTTGGTAAAAATTTATTCGGGTTTCTGCAATCTTACTACCTTGCTTATGTTGAGCAGGGGGTAGTTAAAGATATTAGAAACGAAGCATATGAAAAATTACATAATCTACCAATGAGTTTTTTTAAAAACGAAAAAACGGGTAATTTAATAAGTCGCATTACAAACGACGTCAATTTAATTCAAAACAGCGTTTCCACAGTATTCTTAAACATGATACGCGAACCGTTATCCATTTTGGTATTTTTAGGTATCGCAATTTCAATTAGTTGGAAATTAACTGCATTTGCGTTAATTGTTTTACCGTTTTCGCTATTTATTATTGGGTATATAGGTCTTCATTTAAGAAAACATAGTGCCATTATTCAAGAAAAAATGGCTGATATTACTACTATTTTACACGAAACAATTAGCGGCGTAAAAATTGTAAAAGCATTTGGCAGAGAAGAACACGAATATAATAAATTTAAAAAAGAGACAAATAATTATTTTAAATTAGTTATTAAACTAACAAGAATTAGAAATGCGGCATCTCCGTTAACAGAATTTTTAAGTGTTGTTGTCGGCGGTATTATTATCTACTACGGCGGCTTGTTGGTATTAGAAGATAAATTAATAAACGCAAGCGAGTTCCTTGGTTTTTTATTTGCAATTTTTCAATTAATGCCTCCAATTAAAGAACTTAGCGGAGTAAATAACAGAATTCAAGAATCAAGTGCGGCAGGTGATAGAATATTTGAAATAATGGACGTTCCTCCTCAAATTATAGATGTTGAAAACGCAAAAGAAATTAGGGCTTTTGAAACAAGTATTGTTTTTGATAATTTATGTTTTAAATATGATGATGCCGAAGAACTTACTCTAAAAGATATAAACTTTACTGTAAAAAAGGGGGAAGTAGTTGCTTTGGTAGGAAGCAGCGGCGGCGGCAAAACAACATTGGTTGATTTAATTCCTCGTTTTTATGACCCCGTTTCGGGAGCTATTTTATTGGACGGTGTTGATATAAGAAATATTAAAATTTCAAGTCTAAGAAAACTTTTGGGAATAGTTACACAAGAAACAGTGTTATTTAACGATACAATAAAAAATAATATTGCCTACGGCGTAAATAGCTGCACCGAAGAAGAACTTTTTGCTGCTGCTAAAGCCGCAAACGCACACGATTTTATAATGGAACTGCCTAAAGGATACGATACCGTAATAGGTGAAAGAGGTACAAAAATTAGCGGGGGACAAAGACAGAGATTATCTATTGCACGCGCCTTGCTAAAAAATCCCCCAATTATGATTTTAGACGAAGCAACCTCTGCTTTAGATAACGAATCCGAAGCTTTGGTACAAGTAGCTATTGAGAGATTAATGAAGGACAGAACATCTTTTGTTATTGCGCATAGATTAAGTACAGTAAAACATGCAGATAAAATTTTGGTGATAGATGAAGGCAAGATAGTACAGACGGGTATTCATGACGAGTTAATTAAGGAAGAAGGGGGTATTTACAAAAAGTTATACGAGCTACAGTTTAAAGGAAATCATGGAAAAAATTAATCATATTAAAAACGATAAAATAATTTTTTCGTTTCTTGTTCTATTTATTGCTTCGTTAACCAATTCAATTTTTGTAAATCAAATAGGATATTATGCCGCTTTAATTTTGTTATTGTATCAGTTTGTGGTATATAAAAAAAATCCTTTTGAAAAAAACGGATTTGAACTTATTTTAATCTTATTTGTTGTTGCGGAAATTATTTCGGCAGTTTTTTCTCAAAACCCGCATCAAGCATTTACAAATGTATTAAAAAGAGTATTATTAATTCCGGTTCTGTATGTAATTCCGGCAATTGTAAACGATTTTAAGAAGGTTAAAATAGTTGTTTATACTTTGTTTTTTGCCGCATTTTTAATGATTTTTATTTATTTGGGGGTATCGGCAAATTATTTATTGCAAAAATTATATACAACCGAAGCAAAAGGTCCGTCTTTATTCCAATATGTAATGACTGCCGGCGGATTGATAAGTTTTATTACTATTTTAATATTTGCTTTTTTAATAAACGAAAAAACAAAACCGGCTACAAAAGTTATGTTGTTGTTTTTGTTTTTAACGGCAGCAATTGCGTTAATAGGAAATTATTCCCGTGCGGCATGGTTAGGGGCGTTTGCCGGTATTATTTCAATCCTTCTATTAAAACGCAAGTGGATTATATTATCAGTCCCCTTTTTGTTTATTGTTGCTTATTTGGTAATTGAAAAAAACATAAGCGAAATTAATTTTTTTGTTATTAAGGGGAATAAAATAAATTATGAAAAGACTATTGTAACGGAAGGACAAGCAAAAAGTGTAGTAAACTTAAAAGACGGAATAGTTGTATCGGATCATAATGAAGGTATTATTTTATTTTCGGGCGATAAAATAAAGCAAAGGATTAAGCCGGAGCTGCCGGTTATTAAAATTGTAAAATGGAACGATTCTGTAATTGCAGCATACTTTTCGTATTCAAAATTTAATCTTTATAAATTAAAATCGGGCTCACTGGTTTGTTTTGATTCGTTAACAACAAACGGGAACGTGATTAATATTGTATCTGCAAACAATAAACTATTTGTAGTTCAAGATGATAGCGGGCTTGTTGTTAAAAATAATCCGTATAATTTATCTGACGAAGAAAAATTTCCGAGTTTAAATCATTTTCTTAATTGCGGAATCAGTAAAAATCTATTTAGTTATTATTCCCCAACCGAAAAGAAATTGGCTTTTTTTGGCGGAAATAACGATATTCCTAAAAATTTAATTAAATTCGTAAATATTAATACTAAAATTTCTACCATATATCAAAACGATTCGCTTTTGTTTTTTCAGGCTGATAAAGGATTATACGTTTACTTAATAAAAGATAATAACGTTAAAGAGCTACATCTATTTAACGAAATAAAAGGAGTTTTAATATTTTTGGAGTATAATGAAGGTCTGTTGGGTATTAATAACTTAGGCGAAGTTTATGAATTTAGTTTATCAAATAAAATAAGCTATAGTAAGTTTAAAGATAAAGTAACTTCTCCGCAATTTTATAACGAGGGGATTGAATTAAGAGGGGATACTTTAATTTCGGCTTTTACAAAACGAAATAGAATTTTAAGCGTATTTGATCCTTATCATAACACAAATATTCAAAGAATTGATCAGTGGAAAACGGGATTGAGAATGTTTTATGATAATCCTATTTTTGGACTCGGAGATATTGATTTAAAAAACATTTATCAAAAATATAAAGCAAGTTACGAAAAAGAAGTGTTTGGTCATCTACATAATAATTATTTTCATCTGCTTGCAATTTTAGGCGGCTTCGGATTTATAATTGTTATGATATTATTTTATATAGTTGCCAAAACAAATATTAATATTTACTTTATCACAAAAAATACTCCTTTCATTTCTTCAATAACATTAGGTATTGCGGGGGCATTTATCGGTTTTCTGTTTTCCGGTTTAGCCGAGTGGAATTTTGGCGATCATGAAATTATTACTTTTGTATGGTTTTTAACCGGTTTATCTATTGCGGTTAGCAGAGTTGCAAAAAAACAAAACGAGGGGAATAATGATTAGCAAAATAGAAAAACTATCCGCAATTATTATTGCAAAAAACGAAGAAAAAAATATAAAAAGATGTATTGATAGTTTGATAGGATGTATTGATGATATTGTGGTTGTTGTAGATAACGGTAGTACCGATAGAACACTAACTATTGTAAAAAGTTACAATGTTACCTGTATAAATTCCGATTGGCTGGGATATGCTAAAACTAAGTCACTTGCATTGGAAAATACAAAACACAACTGGGTGTTATGGATAGATGCGGACGAATGTTTAACAACCGAGTTAAAAAACGAATTAATAGTACTAAAAAATACGGAAACCGAATATGCTGCTTTTAATATTGCTCGTAAAGCATTTTTTTTAAACAAACAAATTAAACATTGCGGGTGGTACCCTGGGTACGTTACACGATTGTTTAATAAAACTTTATGCAAATTTAACGAAATAGAAGTGCATGAACATCTAATAATTAACGGTGTTATCGGAAAATTGAAAAACGATATTGAGCATTACACAGATCCTAATATTAAACATTATTATGATAAATTTAATGTATATACAGGTCTTGCGGCAAAGCAGTTAAATATAAAGGGAAAAAATGTCGGGGCAAGTGATTTAATTTTGCGCCCGTTGTTTTTATT
>CALGLM010000257.1 GCA_937930275.1 uncultured Ignavibacteria bacterium | reverse complement strand
CTTTTACCATATACAGATATACTTTTAGTTCCTCAATTACTCCCGAATCAATAAATCCTTGTATTGAGTGATTCAACCTCTCCAAATTTCTCTCTTCACGCAGCGATGCAGTCAAATAAAACACACTATCGCTATAAGCCCCGTAATTAAAAAATTTTATTCCCAATATATAATATACTTCAGCCAGACTTTTCTTATAATTATCAGAATTCTTTAATTGAGGGAAAAACAAATTTAGATCATAATTAGTTATTAATCTGCGTAATATTTTTGTCTCATATTTAAAATCTATTTTCCCGCTTAAATTTAAGGTGATATTTTTCTCGTGAATTCTATATTTTACCAAAAATTCATCTACATATTTTGCATTATATTTTTTAGTCGTAAAAACTCTTGAATAAAACTCGTAATCTTGTGCCCTGTTAAAGTCTTTATTAAATTCGCCGATTTCGTTGTAAATCCTTTTGCTAATTAAACTACTTCCGTCCGGAATAGGTTGCCCCATTATTAGAAACGCAGCTAATTCATCTTGTTTATTATACCAATCAGTATATATAAATTGTCTTAATATTCCCTTATTTTCGTTAAAAGCTAATAATTTGCAATAAAGAATATCAGCATCAGGAAATTTATTCAAATAATCCACATAAATTTTTAGAATATCCTCATGCAATAAATCATCATCTCCCAGCCATAATATATATTCTCCCATCGCCTCTTTTAAAGCCCTGTTTCTCGTATCAGGTGCATTAGTGTGTTCTTTCCTAAAGTATCGTATCTTATTATTATTAATACTTAAAACTATTTCTTCGGTATTATCCGTTGAACCGTCATTAACAATAACTATTTCAAAATTTTGATAACTTTGTGTTAAGGCACTTTCTATTGTCTCTTTAATATATTCTGCTCTGTTATATGTAAAAATACATATCGAAATAAACGGTTCTAACCTATTCACTAACAGTCCCTTATAAAATTAATGTTATTATAAAATTAATTACATTTACAATAATTTCCAAATCTAAACTTTTGTTATATTTGTTTAATGGTTATTTAACAAATTTCGACATCTCAACGTCCTATTAATTACAAACTAAGCTAATAATTTAGGAAGCCTAATATAAGAGCTAAATATCTTCTTATCAAAAAATTATTAGTCAACTATAAATTTTTACATAAATTTTTATACTATAATATTATTTTTTTCATAAATTTTTCTATTTACATAATATAATCAACAAATATTGACTTCTTTATCTTTTTTTATTAATTTTAATACTTAATTAATAATTTTTATACAAATGTTTATATATAAGCGCGAAATTTGCAATATTATAATAAGTCAACTTAGACTTAACAAAGTTAACGTAATATTAGGTGCAAGACGTACCGGCAAAACTTATTTGTTAAAAGAGTTAGTAAATAAAATTAACGCTAAAACTTTGCTCTTAAACGGCGAAGATTTTGTAACACGAGATATTTTATCGTTTATAAACAAAAAAAATTACGAGAACTTACTTGCAGATAATAAAGTGCTGGTTATTGATGAGGCTCAAAAAATTGATAATATTGGGAACATATTAAAGTTTATTGTTGACACATTTAGTGACATTTATATTTTTGCTTCAGGCAGTTCTGCATTCGATTTATCAAATAAAACCGGCGAGCCGCTAACCGGAAGAAAATTTACATACATGTTACATCCCTTGGCTGCATCCGAATTGATGCAAAAAGAGAATTATACTCAAACAATAGAAAGCATAGACGAGAAATTGATTTTCGGTTCATACCCCGAAATTGCGAATGAGAATAACATAAGCACAAAAAGATTTTTGCTAAACGATTTAGTTAATTCTTATCTTTTAAAAGATATTTTAGAATTAGATAATTTAAAAAACTCCGCAAAACTTTTTACAATATTAAAAAAACTCGCTTTCCAAATAGGAAATCAAGTGTCGATTAATGAATTAGCCGGATCAGTAGGATTAAATAATTTAACGGTTGAAAGATACTTGGACTTATTAACCAAAGTTTTCGTAATTTTTAAATTAGACGGATATAGTAAAAACTTACGTAAAGAATTAACAAAACAAAGTAAATATTACTTTTGGGATTTAGGAATACGAAATGCAATAATCAACAATTTTTCAACTTTAAGTATGCGAGATGATATAGGAAAACTTTGGGAAAACTATATTATTAGCGAAATGCTTAAAAAGAACTCTAATAATTCCGATTTCACAAATTTTTACTTTTGGAGAACTTACGATAGGCAGGAGATTGATTTAATAGGTGAAAATAACGGACAGCTTACCGCATATGAGATAAAATACAACAAACAAAACGTGGCAATACCGGCAGCATGGGCTAAAACGTATATTAACAGCAAATTTGAGGTAATCAATAATAAAAACTATTTGAATTTTTTATCTTAAACTAAAATAAATTTGCCCATATTTTCATAGCGTTTTTTAACTTTTCCCAATACTCTCCTTCAATATTAAGGTTTTCGGCTATTTCCAAATAACAATCTTTTACATTATCGGCGGTTAATTTAAGTCTATCCACCTTTTGCCAAAACTCTTCGTTAATCGGTAGCCCGGGTAGTTCTTTACGTAAATTTTGCCAAACGTTTGAAGCACGTTTATGTAAAATTGCAGGGCTTCCGCTATTAACTGCATAGTCTAAATGATCATTAATTTTTTTTGCTATAACCCCGCACCAAATATCACCAAATCTATCATACTCGTAATTTTTGCCCATTAATAAAAAGTACATTGCCGGAGTAAGCTCTTTTCTCCAAGCAATATTCATTCCGCACATAGGAAAATATTTCCCTTTGGGAATTGTTTTATCAATCCAAACCGGTTCGGTTTTAACCCTTTCTACAACAAGTTGGGTAACTGCGTCATAATCGGAAACCCCGTTCCATAATCCATGGTTTAACATACAATTATTTCTTCTGCTTAAATTATAATAAGGTACACCGCGCGGAATAATATTTTCCAAACTACTTTCCCACGCGTTTTCGTTACCGTGCTGTAATCTACTTAAGTGAGTTTCAATAAATGTATCGTTAATCGGAAAACAGTCATCGTCAAGTGTAATAATTACGTCAGCTCCCATTTTGTATGCTTTATAGTACCCAAACGATCTAACACAATCAGTTCTGCGTGGAATTATCCAGCTGTTTTCACCAAGTTCGTTATCAATATCTACCCAGCAATAATGAATAACATTGTTATATTTAATATTAAAAGTTTTTTCGGGATTATCTTCAACCACTATTACAGTGTAGTTCTTAAATTGGTCTTTCCATGCTTCCAAAAACTCAGTTATACAATTTTCCCTTATAGTAGGTACAACTATTATTACTTTCATATAAACCCCGTTTACACATCTTAAATATTTACGTATAACTAAGTTTTTAATTCTTTTTTGTTAGTAAAACCAAAACTTCCAAATTTGCACTGCCGGGGAACATATCCACCGGTGATATTACAACCGGACGATAACCAAACTGCTCCCATTTTTTCAGTTCATCGGGAATGTTATCCGTTCCGCAAAAAATATGAACCACTTTATTCGGAGTTCTGTTGGCAACAGTTTGAATCACTTTATCTTCTGCTCCCATTTTTGGCGGGTCTAAAATAAAGACTTCATCATATCTAAAACTTTTTGGTATATACTTATCAATATTATTATTAGTAACACGCATTGCCAAAAAACGAACATTCTTTTTATTTGTAAATGATATGTTTTCTTTTGCCGATTTAACAGCCTCTAAATCAGCTTCCATACCAAAAACATCAGCATAGGAATCAGCCAAGTATTGTGAAAACAA
>CALGLM010000256.1 GCA_937930275.1 uncultured Ignavibacteria bacterium | reverse complement strand
AAATCGGGAAACCACCGACTTAACAAAAAAAGGCTGCCTAATAAAAGCAGCCTAATAAAGTGTGGAGCTAAGCGGGATCGAACCGCTGACCTCTTGAATGCCATTCAAGCGCTCTCCCAGCTGAGCTATAGCCCCATAGCAATATTTTAGAATTTAAAATATAATAAATTTTAGTAAAAAACACAATAATAAATTAATACATCTCAAATTTAGCAAGTCTTCCGTCCAAACCTCCGTTTTGTAAAGGTCTTTTCCATTTTGCTTTTAAACCTATTTTTTTAAGATAATCTCTTTCTCCGAAATATATAAAAGCGCTACTGCCTGTACAACGCTGTTTCAAAAAATCACCAATGCTTTTATAAAAATCGGACAAATCTTTTCCCGATTTTAGTCTAATACCATAAGGAGGATTAAAGACAATTACCTTATCTTTTAATTCGGTGATATCAAACAAATTAAGTTGTTTAATAGAAACATTATTTTCGCTATCAATAATTTTAAGATTTTCAAGTGCTATTTTAACTGCATCGGCATTAACATCACTCCCTTTAATCAAATTATCATCAATTTTTATAATGTTACTTTTAGCAGTCTTTATTAAATCATTCCAAAGGTTTTTATCAAAATCCGGTAAACGTTCAAGCCCGTAATTAGGTCTAAGAATTCCGGGAGGAGTATTTGTCGCCATCAAATAAGCTTCACATAAAATAGTGCCGCTACCACACATGGGGTCGTACAAAGGTGTTTTTTTATCCCATTCCGCAAGCAGTAAAATTGAGGCAGCTAAAGTTTCTGCCATAGGAGCTTCCACTGCATTTTTACGGTAGCCTCTTCTATGTAATGAACCCCCCGAAGTATCCAAACTAATTGTAGCCTTATCATTTTCAATGTGTAAATTAAACCAAATATTGGGGTTTTTAGGATCAACATTTGGTCGTTTACCTGTTAAATCTCTAAACCTATCTACAATAGCATCTTTCAGTTTTAATGAAGCAAATTTTGAATGGTTAATATTACTGTTTATTGCCGAAGCAAAAATTGCAAACGTTTCATTGTTTTTAAAAAGTTTTTCCCATTCAAATTTATAGGCTTTTTTATAAAGAATTTCTTCATTAGCAACATCAAATTCAAATAAAGGAGCAATTATTCTATTAAGTAAACGAGTATAAAGATTTATATTGTATAAACACTTTTTTTCAGCGTTAAAATAGATTCCTTTGTATCCTTTACTAATTGTGGTTGCACCAAGAGAATTTAATTCAACTTCAGCCAAGTCTTTTATATCATCTGCAACCGATGCAAAGTATCTATTAGTTTTTTGATATACGTACATAATTTTGAAATAAATTTTATAATTAATGTTTAAAGATAATTAAAATTAAATTAATATTTGAAATTTATTGGGAATATAATTAAATTAATACTTGTAAGTATTATTTTTAATTAACGGAGAAAAATATGTCAACAACAAAAGATAACTTGAAAACTGCATTTGCAGGAGAAAGCCAAGCAAATCAAAAATATCGTGCATTTGCAAAAAAGGCAGAACAGGAAGGATTTATTAACATAGCAAAATTATTTAATACTACAGCCGAAGCCGAAAGAATACATGCAGAAGGTCATCTGAAAGCTTTGGAAGGAATAGGTAATACTTTAGAAAATTTACAAGCTGCAATTAGCGGTGAAACATATGAATTTGAAGAAATGTATCCTCCGATGTTAGAACAAGCTGAAAACGAAGGGCATGTTGCAAAAAGAATGTTTAAATATGCGGTAGAAGCAGAAAATGTGCATGCCGAATTATATAAGCGAGCACTTGAAGCAGTTAAAGAAGGGAAAGATTTAGATGTTAGCGAAATTTATTTATGTCCGGTTTGCGGGCATATTGAATTTGGCGAACCAACAGAAAAATGTCCTATTTGCGGTACATTACCTTCAAAATATGTTAAAGTAGCCTAATTTTGTTTAAGGCGATATTTAATGTATCGCCTTTTTTTTATAAACAAATTCAAAATAATTCCACGTTTCTGTTCCAAATGTTTTTATCAACTCATAATTATTAAATCTTTTATCTTTTATTATAAGCTGTAAAGTATCCCAATTTAACGAACCGGCGATTCTTTTAATCTCTTTTGAATTAAAACTTGTAATTATAAGAATATCTGCATTTACATTAAAAAAGTAATCAATTATATTTTGTTTTGTTAAATTATTAGTTCTCGCTAAATATTCATCATTTAATCCGCCAAAATCTATTGTTTGCAGTTTTGAATAGTAGGGGATGGCGCCTGCATCTGCATGTACAAGAATTTTTGAAGCAGAAAAGTTTTTTCTAAGAAAACAACCAACTTTTTTATGGACGTTTTCAATTAATAAAATATGCTTTGCCGTATATAAAACTTCTTTTCTAAACTGAAAATAAATTATATTTATTTGAATAAGTATTAGCGCAAAAATTGCCGCAGATACAATATAATAATATGCCTTATTTACAAAAAGCCTTGTAAAATTACCGAATAATTTATTAATAATATAACCGATTAGAATAAGAACAATGGGGAATATCGGAATATAAAACCGATAAGAATAATTCATAAGTAATGATGTAAAAAGGTACTTGCCGATTAATATAAGAGAAAAAATTATAATTAAAACAGCAGTGAAACGAACTTTTACATCGTAAATTATTTCAGACTTGTTTTTGTAAACAAATAAATAAGTGCTTATAAGCAGTATAACACAAATTGTTACGGGTATAAAAAAATAGTATTTAAAAAAGTATATAAGAGAAAAATATGAACTGATATTAAATTGATTTGTAGCAGACTTTATATAATATGTATTTGGAAAGATTGCACCGTAATAAATTGTTTTATATGTCAAATATAACGAAAACGGAAGGAAATAAATAAAAAATGAATTTTTTGAGTATGTAACCAAACTCGGTTTTTTGTACTTATAAAAGCAAATTAGCAAAATACAAAAACTTAACACTGAAAAAAATAAACCTTCAGGTCTTACTAAACTTAACAATAATAATACTATAAAGTAAATTATATTATTATTTTTCTTTTCAAATAATGTTAAGCCAAAATATACGACTGCTAATATCAGAAATATAAAAAGTATGGTTTCCAATCCGCTGAATACATGCGTATAAATTGCCGGAGCAGTGCTAAACATTAGTGTAATTATAAAAGCAATCTTCTGGTTAATATTTATTTTTAACTGTATAAAGTATATTAATACAATAGAAAAAATTAAGCTTGTTACTCCAATTGTGTGACTAATTAAAATTGGGTTAAGTTTCAATAAATATCCGATACTTAATAAAAGAACGGATAGTACTCCTGTATAACCTTCAACAGGATTTTCTCCTATATTCCAATTTAATTCACCTTTAGTTACAAAATTTTCGGCATACCTAAATAAAATAAAAGAATCATCAACAATCCATTTAGGAAAAAAGAGTAATATTATACCCGAAATTGAGATACAAATTAGAAGGTAATTATTTTTTGTAAAAAGGGAACTAATATTTTTCAAATTGTAATTTCAAGTTAGTTTTGTAATAATTAACAAATATATAAAATATTTTTTGTATTTTTAATTAATTAATTTTGTGATTTATATGTTAAAAAAACTTAGAGAACCCATTAACGGATTTACTCACTTTTTAGGAATAATTTTTGCAATTGCAGCTTTTATTTTATTACAAACAAGAAATAATTTACCATTAACAGATCTTCATGTAGTAACTTTTACGATTTACACATTAGCAATGTTCGCTTTATTTTCCGCAAGCACTTTGTACCACTGGTTACCGATTGAAGGAGATAAGCTATTAATATTTAGAAAACTTGACCATATTATGATTTTTGTTTTTATTGCAGCTTCTTATACTCCGATATGTACAATAGTATTAAAAGGTTCTGTTGGGTACATACTTGTGGGAATTGTGTGGGGAATGGCATTAGGCGGATTTTTTATGAAGTTGTTTTGGTTAAATGCACCCCGATTTCTATACACCTCAATCTATTTAATAATGGGGTGGGTAGTAGTATTTGCTATTTACCCTTTAATAAAGGCTTTTAGTAGTGCAGGTTTAATTTGGTTTGCTATTGGCGGTGTTTTTTACACGGTGGGTGCAGTTATTTATGCAATAAAAAAACCAAATTTTTTTAACGGAAAATTGGGCTTTCACGAAATTTTTCATATATTTATTTTACTTGGTGCAATTGCCCATTTTATGATGAATTATTTGGAAGTTTAATTAGTCTTACACTCGAATTTCAAGTTTATTTATCTTAAATAAGATGATATTTAGGGAGTATTTTCGGATTATTTCTTCCTAAAAGCTAATTTATTAATTCTTAGTTAAATTTTATACAATCGGAAATAAAAAACGGCTCTCGTTTATTAGGAGAACCGTTTTTTTATAAATATAATCAATTATTTTAATCGTATTTTAAAGTACTTCCGCCAATAAATTCACGTAATACGGAATCACCCGGAACTGGGGAGATCGGAAGAGCGTCGTGTAGGGAAAGAGTGTAGATCTCGGTGGTCG
>CALGLM010000255.1 GCA_937930275.1 uncultured Ignavibacteria bacterium | reverse complement strand
AAAGAACAGCAAGCAACAAGTCTATCATCAAAAATAATGTTTTGCATTTCTTCTATGTTAATATCTCCTTGTTTTAGTACATCCAACACCGAAGCCAATACTCCGGGCTTATCGTAATGTTTAACTGTAAGTTGATAAGGGCTTTCTGCAGGTTTAGCTGCATTTACCCAATGTAAAACTGTACCTGTATTCTTAAACGTTAGTAATATTTTTACGGTTTCTTCGGCAACTGCATTTTGAGCTTGTTCTGTTGAAGCACCGATATGGTGAGTTACGTACACATTTGGCAATCCTTGAAGTTTGGAGCTTACAGCACCGCCTTTTCCTTCCGGTTCGCCTACAAAAACATCAACTCCTACTTTTAAGTTCTTTTCTTTAATTGCATTAACCATAGCTTCTTCATCAATTACTTCTGCACGTGAAGTATTAACTAAAATTGTACCCGGTTTTAATAATGCAAACATTTTTTCGTTAAACATTCCTTTTGTTTGTGCATTAGCGGGCAAATGTAATGAAATAATATCTACTTTTGGTAATACTTCTTCTAAACTCTCAAAAACAATTACGTTTTCATCGGTAATTGGTAAAACATCTTTTGCATAAACTTTTATTCCAAAAGCTAAAGCACGTTTTGCTAATTCTTTTCCGATATTCCCATAGCCGATAATTGCCAAAGATTTACCTGCAAGTCCTTCTGCTTTTGAATACTTATCTTTATTCCATACTCCGTTGTTAAAATCAATAACGTTATCCGGAATTTTTCTATCAATCGCAACAATTAATCCCATAGCGAGCTCGGCAACGGCAATTGAATTTTTACCCGGACAATTAGCAACGTAAACCCCTTTTTTATTAGCTGCTTTAACGTCAATATTATTATATCCGGCACCTGCGCGAACAATCAAATTTAATTTTGTAGAATTCATTATTGCATCGGTGTTAACTTTTGTTGATCGAACTACAACCGTGTCCACTTCGGTTGTAAATTTCGGAATATCATTTTCCCCAAGTTTTGGTTCATAAATTACTTCGATATCGCTATCTCGTAATTTTTGAATGTATGGTTCGGGAAATTTGTCAGCTATTAATACTTTCATGTCATCCTCTCTCAAATAGTTAATTATAAATTTAGCATCGGTATTTTAACATTAAATTTATTTGCATTCTCAATAGCACGTTCATAGCCCGCATCGGCATGTCTTATTATACCCATACCCGGGTCGTAAGTTAAAACACGTTCTAATCTCTTTTCCGCCGCTTCAGTACCGTCAGCTACAACAACCATACCTGCATGAATAGACTTTCCAATACCAACACCTCCGCCGTGGTGAACGCTTACCCAGCTTGCACCTCCGATTGCATTTAATAAAGCATTAAGAATAGGCCAATCAGCAATTGCATCGCTTCCGTCAATCATCCCTTCGGTTTCTCGATAAGGAGAAGCAACCGAGCCACAATCTAAATGGTCTCTTCCTATAACTATAGGAGCTTTTACTTTACCTTCTGCAACCAATCGATTAAATATTTTGCCCATCTTTGTTCTATCACCGTATCCCAGCCAGCAAATACGAGCGGGTAAACCTTGAAAGCTAACTTTTTCCTGAGCCATTTTAATCCAACGAGCTAATGCTTCGTCTTCAGGAAAAGTCTCTAAAACTGCTTTATCAGTTTCATAAATATCATTTGGGTCACCTGATAAAGCTGCCCATCTGAACGGACCTTTTCCGTCACAAAATAGAGGGCGAATATATTCCGGTACAAATCCGGGAATATCGAAAGCATTTTCAACCCCGTTTTCTTTTGCTTCGCCTCTAATATTGTTGCCGTAATCAAAAGTTATTGCTCCAAGTTTTTGCATCTCAAGCATCGCTTTTAAATGTGTAACAATTGTCTCTTTTGATTTTTTTATATATGTTTTTGGGTCATCTTTGCGTAAAGTTAAAGCCTCTTCAAATGAATATCCCATCGGTACATAGCCGTTTAGGGTATCGTGAGCACTTGTTTGGTCGGTTAAAATGTCAGGGATAATTCCTCGTTTAATCAATTCAGGTAACACAATACCGGCGTTGCCGACTAAACCCACAGAAATAGCTTTTTTATTTTCTTTTGCCTCTAAAACAATTTTAACGGCTTCGTCCAGATTATCGGTCATCAAATCAATATACTTTGTGTTAAGTCTTTTTTGAATTCGCTTTTTGTCAACATCTATGCCTAAAAAAGCTGCACCGTTCATAGTAGCGGCTAAAGGTTGAGCTCCGCCCATTCCGCCTAATCCGGCAGTTAATAAAAACTTTCCTGCAAGAGATCCGTTAAAATGTTTGCGTGCACATTCGGCAAAAGTTTCGTATGTGCCTTGTAAAATTCCTTGAGTACCGATATAAATCCAGCTACCCGCAGTCATTTGCCCGTACATTGTTAAACCTAATGCGTCCAATTTTCTAAATTCATCCCAAGTACCCCAGTCGGGAACTAACATCGAATTGGATAGAATAACTTTAGGAGCATCTTTATGAGTTTTAAATATACCGACAGGCTTACCGGATTGGATTAATAAAGTTTCGTCATCTTCTAATAGCTTTAAGGATTTTACTATTGCCTCGTAACTATCCCAATTTCTGGCAGCTTTACCATAACCACCGTAAACAATTAATTCTTCCGGTTTTTCGGCTACTTCGGGGTCTAAATTGTTCATAAGCATACGCAATGCAGCTTCTTGAATCCACCCCTTACAGCTTAATTCATTTCCTCGTGGTGCTTTAATATTCTTTTTGTCCATATTTAATTTTCAAAATGTTTTGATAAAATAAGTTTATAGTTAATAATCAACGGTTTATAAATCCATCTTTTAAAAAACCAACTTTTTTTTATTTGTTTTTCTAAATGATCAACATTTGCTTGAAGTGTATTTTTAATCCTATCCAGTTCGGCTTTCGTTAATTTAACATTATCGGGATTTGAACTGAATTTATCAGCCATTGATTCATAATATTTTAATTCAGCAACATATTTGGGATCTGTTTGCATTTGTTTAATAGTTTGATTACAAATAGTTAGCAAAAGTTTTGCTTCATTCTTGTCAAAATTGTAATTATAATTTTTAAATAATGGTTTAGACATGTTTTATACCTTAAGTGATAACAATTTTTCTCTAATTTTTTGGAAACCCGGTTTAATAATTTTATAAATATATTCCAGGCGATCTTTATGCGGTAAAAACGATGATTTCATGGCATTAATATTTAACTTTTCCATGTCATCAAGGTTAATATCAAAATAATTACTTGCAATTAAATATTCATCGGTTAATGTTGTATTGCTCATCAACCTATCATCCGTATTTAAAAATACGCGGAATCCTTGTTTGTAAAAATGAATGAACGGATGGTTTTCAAGTTTATCAATTGCTCCCGTATGAACATTGCTTAATAAACAAATTTCTAAAGGGACACGTTTATCTAATACATATTGTGCTAAGGGACCAAGAGCGACAATATTTTTATCCTTATCCATTATAAAATCTTCTACTAAACGAGTTGCATGACCAATTCTATGAGCACCGCATATTTGAATAGCCTGCCATATAGATTCTTTACCAAATGCTTCGCCGGCATGTATAGTAATGTTAAAGTTTTCTCTTTTAATAAATGAAAATGCGTCAATATGTTTTTTGGGAGGATATCCGCCTTCTTCACCTGCAAGATCAAAACCAACAACTCCTTGGTTACGATAGTTAACGGCAAGCTCGGCAATTTCTAACGTGTTTTGCATATTACGCATTCCGCATAAAATTAAACCGTAACCAACTCCAAATTGTTTTTTACCGCGTTCAAGACCACTTAAAACCGATGTTATAACATCATCATAATAAAGGTCTTTTTTAGTATGAAATACGGGGGCAAATCTTGTTTCAACATAACAAACCCCGTCATTGTACATATCTTCAATCATTTCATAAGCTACGCGCTCTAAAGCTTCTTTTGAAGACATGACAGCGCATGTATGTTCAAAACCCTGTAAATATTCAACTAAATTTCCTTTGTTCGCACCTCTAAAAAACCATTCGGATAGTTCGCCGGCATCGGTTGTCGGTAACTTTTTATACTTTTGATCTTTAGCTAATTCAATTATAGTTTGTGCGCGCAACCCGCCGTCTAAGTGATCATGTAATTGTACTTTTGGAACGCTTTTAATAATATCTCTGGTATTCATAATATTTTCCTCTTTTAAGTTTAAAGATATCCTTTTAATTTAATAAAATCAACACTTTTTACTTCTTAAAAAATATTTTATGTTTTAAATCGATTATAAATAAAGCTTTATAACTTATTATAAAATAAAGAGTTACGAAAAGATTTGAAAAATTGTATTTGAGAATGAATAAATTTCCGATTTAATGAATATTAACGCATGGTTTAATTAAAAATTTGGATTAAATATTCTTGAAAAATTTTGGAAAATAAAAAAACTTTAATAATTTTAGGTTATAAATAAAAAATAATGTGTTATGACTAAAAAAGCAATATACCTTGCACTAATATCGTTTGTTTTAATAGGGTTTCAATGCTCATCAGACTATGTAATTTCGGCAAAAAAATATATTGAAGCTAATAACTTTGAAAAAGCCGAACCATTTTTACTTAACGAAATAGAAACTAATCCGTATGCTGACGAAGGATACTATCTATTAGGATATATAAAAGCAGAACAGAAAAAGTTTAGCGAAATGAATGAGTTTTTTAATAAATCTTTAAGTATTAGTGATAGATTTAAGAAAAAAATTGAAGAGGCACGCAGTCGCTACAAGCAATAAAGTTTTATGCTGCAAAGGAAGTAAGATAAAACAATAAATTAATTTTATAAGTTATTCTTATCGCTTAAATTATAAACATAATAGTTGCTAAAGTGAAAATAAATAATTATTTTACATGACTATAAAAATAGTTTTATTTAAAATTGGAGAACCGATGAATCGTTTTATTATCAGCTTTATAGGTGCATTAACCTTCATGTTATTAGTTGCGGCAAAATGTAATCCGCCTAAAATCGAATCCGCATTAGTTGCGTTAAATAGACAAGATTATGTAGAAGCCGAGAAAAAATTACAAGAACATTTACAGCAAGATCCGAATAACGAATATGCATACTTTTTATTAGGTGAAGTTAACCGTAGTAAAGGGGATGTAGCTAAAATGGTTGAAAACTACAACAAAGCAATGTCGTTAGGAAATACTCACGAAAAAGAAATTAAAGTTAACAAATTAGTTACTTGGGGAAATAAATTTAACGAAGCAGTTAACAATTACTACAATCGTGGTATTAAAGTAACAAGTCCCGATACTGCAAAAATATTTTTTAAGAAAGCTGCCGAAGTTTTACGTTTAGCAATTTTATGCGAACCTGATAGTGCAGAAACATATAATGTATTATCTGCTGCTTTAATGAACTCGGGCGAGTATGACGAGGCAACACAAGTTTTAGAGGACTTAAGAAAAATTAGACCGCAAGGTTCAACATATGTTCGTTTAGGTAACTTATATATGAGAAAAGCCGGTGAAAGCATGTATGCTTTTGATAACAGCAAAGATGCTAAAGATAGCGTTGAAGCCATGAAATACTACAACAAAACTGTTGAAGTTTTAGAAGAAGGCAAAGCTAAATTTCCTGAAGAAGGAGATATCTTTACTTTATTGGCAGATGCATATATTAAAGCAAATCGTGAAAAAGAAGCAATGGGTTCAGTTTCAGCATTAGTAGCAAAAGATCCTACAAATAAATATTACAGATTTACTTACGGAATCCTTTTATTACGTGCAGGTGAATTTGAGCAATCAGTTAACGAATTAAAAACAGCAGTAGATGCAGATCCTGAATTTAAGGAAGCAATTTATTACTTAGCCCGTGCTTATGTTAACTGGGGTGTTGTAATACGTGAAAAAGCCGAAGCAGAAGGTAAAACTGATGAAACCTATATGGAGAAATTTAAATTAGCTATCCCTTACTTAGAAAAAACTTCACTGTTATCACCGGATGATGCCGAATTATGGGAGTTGTTGGGTAAAGTTTATGCAAATTTAGGTAAAGAAGAAGAAAGTAAAAAAGCATTTGAAAAAGCTGATTTATTAAGATAATTAATACTTAATATTATAATATACCCACAATTTAGTTCTAAATTGTGGGTTTTTTTTTATAAGGAGATGTTATGAAAAACGAAAACGAAATGAAACCCCAACAGATAAATATTGAGCTGGGAGAAAAAGAAGCCGAAGGTATTTATTCAAACTTAGCAATAATTACTCATTCAGGTGCCGAGTTTATTATTGATTTTACTCGGATAGTACCGGGAGTACCAAAAGCAAAAGTTCATGCGCGTATAATTACTACACCGCAACATGCAAAAACTTTTATGTTAGCATTAAAAGAAAATATTGAAAAATACGAAGCTCGATTCGGAGAAATTAAAATTGATGCTCCTCAAAATCCTTTTCCCGGTTTTATGGGAAATAATGATGTAAGAGTAAACTAATATTATAATAATTAATTACGGTTATTTTAAACCTTGAAAAACCAATTTTGTTTTTCAAGGTTTTTCTGTTTATAGGGTAATTTCATATCTAATTTAAAATAAATTTACTTTTTGCTATTGTAATTTAATTATTTTTATTAAATTTACTTTCTAAAGTGAATGAGAGAATACTTTGAAAAAAATTATTAAAATATTTTTGCTAAGTTTAATTTTGCTAATACCTTGCAAAGTATATTCTCAAATTCTCTCTTTTCGACTTCTTACTGTGGATGACGGATTACCCCAAAACTCAATTGAAACTATTATACAAGATAAAAAAGGGTATGTATGGGTAGGCTGCGAAGGTGGAGTTAGCAGATATGACGGGGTAAATTTTAAAAACTTCACTAAAGAAGACGGACTTTCTGATAACCATATACGTAAAATATTTGAAGATAGCAAAGGGGTAATGTGGTTTGCTACTAATAACGGAATAACATCGTATAACGGTAAAAAATTTCAGAAGTACTTTAGCGAAAAAGAAAACGCAATTAGCAGAATTTACGATATTACAGAAGATAATAAAGGAAATTTATGGTTTGTTACGGGCTCAAACGGATTAATAAAATATGATAGAAAAAGTTTCACATATTTTTCTAAAGAGAACGGATTACCTACCGACTCGTTACGTAGTTGTTTTGCAGATAAACAGGGGAATTTATGGGTTGGAACAATGGGTGCGGGAATTGTTCGCCATAATGACGGAAAGTTTTCGGTTATTAATAAGAAGAACGGTATTACGGGGGATTCCGTTTTAACAATTTATCAGGATAAAACCGGTAATGTTTGGTTCGGTACAAACAACGGAGTTAGCGGATTTGACGGAAGTAGATTTTTTTCCATAAATAAAAAATTTACTACTTCGGGTCTAAAAATTAATACGATAATTGAAGATAATGCAGGTGTACTATGGTTTGGCACAAGCACAGAAGGGATATATTCTTTTGACAAAGATAAAATTGAGCACTATACTAAAAAAAATGGGCTTTCAAGCGATATCATCTTGTGTATAATTCAAGATACAAGAGGGGATTTATGGTTTGGTACGAGAGACGGAGGCATTTGTAAATTACCGATTGAAAAATTCAAAATATATAATAAATTAAGCGGATTGCCTCAAGAAAATGTTTTTGCAATATATAAAGACAAAAATAATACTCTTTGGTTTGGACATAACGGATACGGAATTACTCAAGTTTCAGCTAACGGCATAAAATCGTTAAATATAAATAACGGGTTACCGAGTAATGATGTTCCATGCATAATAGGAGACAAAAGCGGTAACATTTGGGTAGCAACTTTTAAAGGTGTTGTTAAATTTTCAGATTCAAAAAAAGAACATTTTACAGAAAAAAACGGACTAACAAATGATATTGTAATATCATTATTTCAAGATTCAAGGCAAAATATATGGTTTGGATGTGCGGGAGGTCCGGCGTTTTATGATTTAAACTATAATAAAATATTTAGCAGTGATGAGTTTAGAACAGTATTCGGTAAAGTTTGGATAAACAACATTTATGAAGATGCTACGGGTAATATTTGGTTTGCGACTGATGAAAAAGGGGTGCTTAAATATGACGGTAGAAGATTTACGCAATTTAATACCGAAAACGGTTTTCCGAGCAATATAGTATCATACATAACACAAGATAGATCCAATAATTTTTGGTTTGCAAGCGAAGACGGATTAATTAAATTTGACGGAAGTAAATATACCGTAATAACAACAAATGACGGATTACCGAGTAATAATTGTTATTTTGCAATTGAATACGGCAATTTTATTTACATCGGTACAAATCAAGGTTTAGTAAAATTTGATTACAAAAATTTTGATAGACTTAAAAAGGATGCTTTTAAGCATTATACAATTAAGGACGGGCTTGCAAGCAGTGAAATGAATATTGGTGCAATTTATAAGGACAGAGATAATAATTTGTATTTCGGAACTCAAAAAGGAGTTACTTATTTTAATTTAAATGACCAGCCGTTTTTTACGCCTTCCCCAATTTATTTAAACAATATGAGAATAATTGAGGAAGATAAAACAACAAATTTAGAACCTGCGGGCGAGTTAGATTTAGCATATACTCAAAATAATATAAGATTTGATTTTATTGCAGTCGGCTTTACTCCGCGTGATAAATATGTTTATAAGCATAGATTAATCGGTTTGGAAGCCGATTGGATAGAAAGTAACGAACCTTATGCACAATATCCTTATTTACCTCCGGGAAAATATACATTTGAAGTTATTTGTAGAAATGCTGACGGAGTTTGGAGTGTTAAACCGGCTTCATTTACTTTTGAGATAAATCCCCCGATTTGGCTTACTTGGTGGGCTATTACATTTTTTATAATATTGGGTGTTTCATCAATGTACGGTTTTTATTTAATGAAAACCGAACAAGTAAAAAAACGAAATATTGAACTTGCAAATATGGTTAAAGAAAGAACAAAAGATTTAGAATTAGAAAAAGATAAATCTGATGAATTGTTACTTAATATTTTACCTTTTACGCTTGTTCAAGAACTTAAAACTCACGGAGCCGTAATGCCGAGAGAGTTTAAAAACGCTTCAATATTATTTACGGATTTTAAATCATTTACATTTACCGCTTCAATATTACCTGCCGATAAACTTGTTAACGAACTAAATGAAATATTTTTAGGTTTTGATAAAATATCCGATTTTTACGGGTTAGAAAAACTTAAGAC
>CALGLM010000254.1 GCA_937930275.1 uncultured Ignavibacteria bacterium | reverse complement strand
CGTGGAGGAGGACAGTTTTTTGGTTATGCAGTTGACGGTACTCCGGCTGATTGTATTAAAATGGGAATTAGAAATATTATGCAAGAACTTCCGGATTTAGTTGTATCGGGAATAAACCACGGTTCAAATACTGCTATTAATATAATTTACTCCGGCACTGTTTCGGCTGCACGTGAAGCTGCTATTATGGATGTCCCTTCAATTGCAGTATCTGTTACAAGCCACGAAGTGGATGATTTTAGTTATGCGGCTAAAGTTGCAAAACAAGTTGCTCTTGCAGTAAAAAACAACGGATTAACACGCGGAACCATGTTAAATGTTAATGTTCCTAATTTACCCGAAAGTGAAATTAAAGGGATAAAAGTAACTAAACAAGGAATTTCCAAATGGGATGATATTTATGAAAAAAGAGTTGACCCTTACGGAAAAGATTATTATTGGCTAACTGGTAGCTTGGTTGATACGGATAGCCAAATTGATAGAGATCAATTTGCCGTTATAAATAAATATGTTTCGGTTACTCCTATTCATTTTGATTTGACTGATTATGCTACTTACGAAAAAATAAAAGACTGGAAATTTTAGTTAACTATGTTTAATATTTCCGATATCTCGGTTTCTTTAAGTTTTAACGGATTTTTTCTGTTTATAGGAATCGTATTAATTGCTTTAGCCGTTTATTACTTTTATAAAAATACTATTCCCGAAATTGATACAAAATTAAAAATATTTTTGTCAATTGTACGTTTTTTAGCTTTATCCGTAATTTTATTTTTTATTTTTGAGCCATTAGTTCATTATAAAGTTAAAAACGAAATAAAACCAAAAAGCCTAATATTTTTTGACAATTCTTCATCAATAGTTGCAAAAGATAGTTCACAAAAAAGAGAATTATTAAATACTATGTATGAACAATTTAAAGAAAAATTTAACGGTGATGTTGATTTTTTAACATTCGGCAAAGATGTAAACAAAATTGAAACTTACGGATTAAAACTTAACGAAAGCAATACAGATTTACAAAAAGTATTTAAATATGTAGCAAGCATAAACGGAAATATCAACTCAATTACTATTATTAGTGACGGTATAATTACCGAAGGGGCTAACCCTATTAATAGCGCCGTTAAAATGGGAATACCTGTTAACACTATTGCGCTTGGCGATACTACAACCGAAACCGATGCATATATCAGTAAAATTTTTACAAACGAATATTTATACACTAAAACTTCGGCTGATGTTGAAATTACGGTTAACAACAATAATTTAAATAATCAACCGGCAAAAATAAATCTTTTTGAAGACGGCAGAATGATTGGGACAAAAGAAATCGTTTTGTCACCGGAAGGCATTAACAAAGTAAGTTTTAATTATATTCCGACTAAAACAGGAGACGTAAAATTAACAAGTTCTATTTCGGGAATTAATAACGAAAAGAATAAAGCCAATAATTCTTTTATTAAATTTATTAAAGTTTTAGATAGCAAGATAAACGTAACCATAGTCTCATCTTTGCCTACTTCCGATGTTTCGTTTATTAAAAGTTCATTATTGCAGAATGAAAATTATAACGTTAAACTAATTCAACAAGCGGGCAATAATTTTATAACAAATTCCGATTATAATAAAATAATTGATAGTACTGATATATTTGTATTAATAAGTTTTCCTTCATCTAACACTCAAGCGGAATTACTTAACAAAATAGTTTCAAAAATTGAAAACGGTAAACCGGTTTTATTTGTAATGAGTGAAGGAACTGATTTTAATAAATTAAAATTACTCGAAAATAATCTCCCCTTTTCGGTCAAATCGTTTTCTTCGTCAAAAATATATGTTCAGGCATACGTAAACGATAACAATAGTGCACTTATAGGAAGCAACAATCCCCTTTTTAACGATACATGGAATAACTTACCTCCTGTTCTAAGGAATTCCGGTGAATTTTTAAGTAAACCTGAATCTCAAATTTTATTGAAAGCAAAAGTTGCAAATTCAATAACGGATATGCCTTTAGTACTAACAAAATCATTGGGTAAAAAACGGGCTGTTGCAATATTGGCAAGCGAAATTTGGCGATGGAAATTAAATTCGGTAAAAGAAAGCGAAACAGTATTTGACGGGTTTTTATCCGAAACAATTAAGTGGCTTAATATTGTTGCCGAACAAAAACAACTGCGGGTAAAAACGGCAAAACAAGTTTACGGAAAAGGAGAAACAGTCGAATTTATTGCATCAGCCTATGATGAGGCTTTTAATCCTTTAGATAATGCAGATATAAAAATAATAGCTAAATCAGGGAATAATGAATTTGAAACCGTAACCGAATCGCTTGGTAACGGGCTGTATCAAGCGACTTTAAGCATTCCCCAAACAGGCTATTTTACATTTAATGCTTCAGGGAATTATAAAGGTAAAAGTATAGGCACGGATAAAGGTAAGTTTTCAATTGGCGAAATTGACTTAGAAAAAATCAACCTAAAACAAAACAGAGACTTGTTACTATCTTTATCCGGTAATACCGGAGGAAGATTTTACGAATCAAAAAATTTTAACAACTTAATTGACTATTTAAATATACAATTGATAAATGCAGATAAGGTTATTTATACTGATAACGAAATTAAACTTTGGAATTTAGAAGTTATTCTTCTAATTATTATACTTATATTTGCCCTTGAGTGGGTAATTAGAAAAAAATCGGGATTATTATAGTTTTTTTATTGATTTTAACTTTATATTTTATTTAATTGCATAATATGGACTTAATTATCTTTTTATAAATCTTAGGGTTATAATGAATACAATTTTAACATCAAAGGACAGAATAGGCATAGAAATAATTGATAACCAACACGAAAGCATTCACAAATTAGCTGTTGAGCTTACAAACGCATTTTCCGAAAATAAAACTTACGATGTTAAATATATAATGGGAAAGATTGTTGAAGAAATGACAATCCATTTTGAGACCGAAGAAAACTTTATGAAAGAGCATAATTGTTTCGAAATTTCACATGCGTTGGAACACCAAAGATATCTTGAAAAAACTAAAAACTTTTACAAAGCAATTAAAGCTGATAAAAAAAATTCGGAAACAGAATTTTTGCAATCATTTAGACTTTGGTTTTATAATCATCTTGAATTAAATGACAGGAAACTTGCTAAGGCAATTATCAAATAAATGTTTAATATTTTAAATCAAACAATTGATTTATTATTACCAAGATTTTGCATTGCTTGCAAATTAAAATTATTACACAACGAAAACTGGTTGTGTGAAAAATGTTTTAATAGTATGGCAATTGCGGATAGTAAATTTATTGAGGATTTTTATAATGAAAAATTTAGATACGATACTAATGTAAACTTTCTATTTTCGTGTTTTAAATTTTATAAAGATGGGGCTTTCCAAAAAACTATTCATCAACTAAAATATAACGGTAAACACCGAATAGGGTCATTCCTCGGTGAAATATTAGGTAATAAATTAAAAGAAGTAACAAATATTAACGAATACGATTTAATGCTATCGGTTCCTATTCATAAGGTAAAAAAAATTGATAGAGGGTATAATCAAACCGAGCATATTGCAAAAAGCATCTCTAAAATTATTAATATCCCCTACTATAATAATATTGTAGAAAGAAAAGTGTATAAGGAAAGTCAAACTACACATAATAAGTCCGAAAGACTTGCCAATATTAAAGGGGTTTTTAACATTAAAAATCCGGAATTTATAAGATCAAAAAACATAATAATTGTTGATGATATTATAACAACCGGTGCAACAATTATAGAAATATCGGACTTATGCAAAACTTCCGGAGCAAACAATATTGCAGCAATATCTGCCGGCTTAACTGTGCTATAATGTTAAATTTTTTTGCCCTAAAAATCCTCAATTAAATTAATTTTTTTTTGTAAATTTATATCTTTAATATCAAATTTTATCGGATTAAAATGAGAAATATACTGCTTTTATTAATTTTGTTTTGTACTATTATTGCAGCCCAGCAACCCGGTACCGTTGTTAATTACACATCAATGAAAAATGTTAATAACATTTACTTAAAAGACAACAAAATATATGCAGCTACAGAAGGCGGAATTTTTACTTATAATATTACCGATTCGACATTTTTTAAGTTAAATAAAGGGAACGGACTTGGCAGCCAATCTAATACGGCAGTTGCAGTTGATAACCAAAATAAAATTTGGATTGGTTCTTCTTTAGGAATTATTGATGTTTATAACCCAACTACAGGCAGCATAACTAAAATTTTAGATATTTACAATTCCGATAAAACAAAAAAACAAATAAACGATATAACCGTAAAAGGGGATACAGTATTTGTATCGACTGATTTTGGTTTATCTTTAATCAATTCAAAAACCCTATCATTTATAGAAACAATAATAAAGTTTGGTTCTTTTAGCGGTGATATAAAAGTAACAAATATAACAATAGACGGATTAATTTATGTCAACACTCAAAGCGGTTTGGCAATTCAAAAGCCGAATGTTACAAACTTATCTTCGCCGGAATCGTGGAACACTTACACTTTACCATCCTCTTTTGGTGTTACCTCAATTAATAAAATTGCAAAATACGGCAACTTGTTACTTATAGCTACAAACAAAGGAATCTTTAACTTTGAAAATAACACTTTTGTGCTGTATGCTTTAGCCGGATACAATTTAGTTGATGTTTTGCCCGTAGAAACGGGTTTATACGCTTTGGGTCCTTACGACTTAATATATACCGGTTCATTAGGCTATTCTGTAAATTACCATAGCACACAACCGGTATTAAAAAAATTATACAAAATTGGCGAAGACAAGTTTTATATCCCTTCCACTGCAGGAGTTCTTTATATAAACGGGAACTACAATAATTTTATTTTTCCCGCAGGACCTTCAACAAATTCGTTTCAATACTTAGGAGTAGAAAATAACGGAAAAGTTTGGGCTGCTACGGGCAAAGACGGATTTGGAATAGGAATAATGAAATATGATAACGAGTGGTTTTTGTATTCAAGTACTAATAATTCGCAAATAGAGTTAAATGATTTTTATAAAGTATCTATTTCTGATGATAATGTGGCTTATGGTTTATCTTGGGGAAAAGGATTTACGGCGTTTTCCGAAAACCAAATAAAAACATTTAACACTAAAAACACAAGTTTGGTAGGCATTCCAAAAGCTGATTCGTTTTTGGTTATTGCAGATGTAAAAAAAGACTATAACAATAACACTTGGGTATTAAATTATTGGTCCGCAAACAAAAAACCTTTAAGCGTTCTAACTAAAGATAGTGTATGGTATCATTACGATTTTATTCCTCTTTCTTTAACTTCGGAATCTACTTTTGGAAGTATGGTTATTGATAGAAACAATACAAAATGGATTACTATTACTGCTTCTCAACAAGGTTTATATTATTTTAACGATAACGGAACTCTAACCACAACAAGTGATGACAAATGGGGAAGCATAAAAGAAACCGACGGCTTAAATAGCAATTCTATTTCTTCCATTTTACTTGATAATAGAGGTGAATTGTGGGTGGGTACTATTTTAGGCGTAAATATTATTAGAGATGTTTCAAATCCAAAATCTTCAATAAGCAATTCGTTTCCGCTTAGGCAGCAATCAATAATTTGCATGGCAGTTGATCCATTAAACAGAAAATGGGTAGGAACAAAACAGGGTGTGTTTTTAGTAAGTTCAGACGGTGCAACATTACTTCAACAATTTGATAGCAAAAACTCGCCTCTTCCGACAGATGATATTAAATCGATTGCATTCGATAATAAGAACGGAATTGCTTATATTGGAACTGATTACGGTTTAACTGCATTCTATACTACTGCTTTACAGCCTGTTGATAGTTTCGGAGACTTATTCGTTTATCCAAATCCGTTTGAAGTTAACCCGGGTTCTGAAATTCAGCTAACAATTGACGGCTTAATTAAAGATTCTCAAATTAAAATTTACACTATTGCAGGTCGATTGGTTAAAGAGTTTTCAAGTCCCGGAGGTAAAATTGCATCGTGGGACGGTAGAGATAATGACGGAAACATTGTTCCTTCCGGAATTTATATTATTGCTGCATTCGATAATGAAGCAAACAGCGTGGCAATTCAAAAATTTGCCGTTCTTAAAAAGTAATAGAGATATTTTTGCATGATTGATATAATAAATTTATCTATTCAGTTTTCGGGCACTCCTTTATTTGAGGATGTAAATTTAAAAATTAATAGATTTGATAAAATTTCGCTGGTTGGTGCTAACGGAAGCGGAAAATCAACATTTATAAAATTGTTGATGGGTATTGAGCAACCGGAAACAGGGAACATTACAAAACAAAAGGGAATTAAAATAAAATATCTTCCTCAGGAATTTTTATCCAAATCAAATTTTCCTTTATTTAAAGAAGTAAAATCCGCACTACCAAATCAAAGTGAAATAGCTGAAAAAGAAGAATTTATTGCAGCAGAACTTTTAGACCCTAATTTAACTGCAGAACAGCAACAGGAATTAATTGAAGAGCTTGGAGAAATTCACTTATTAAAAGAAAATCTTGATTATTACTCGTTAGATAGCCGAATAGAAAAAGTTTTAATTGGACTTGGTTTTACCGAAAAGGATTTTGATAAACCGGTAGATACTTTTTCCGGCGGTTGGCAGATGAGAATTGAGCTGGCTAAAATTTTACTTAGCGACCCTGATTTAATTATGCTTGACGAGCCGACAAATCATTTGGATATTGATTCGTTACAGTGGTTAATAGAATTTTTAAAATCATTCAAAGGTTCATTGATAATTGTTTCACACGATAAATTTTTTGTTAATTGTGTTACCAACAAAACACTTGAAATATTTAATCGCAAATTATCGTTTTTTAACGGCAATTACGATGCATATATCAAGTTTAAAGAAGAACGTGACGAAACTTTAAGCAACCAATATAAAAACCAACAGAAGCAAATTGCCTCGTTAGAAAAGTTTATAGAACGATTTAGATATAAAGCTACAAAAGCTAAACAGGTACAAAGCAGAATTAAGATGCTTGAGAAATTTGAACAAGTTGATTTACCCGAATATTCCGAAAAAATAAACTTTCGCTTTCCGGAATTTCAACAAAGCGGTGCAGTTCCTGTTGAATTAAAGAATATCGGTAAAAATTATGATGATAATCAAGTTCTAAAAAATGTTGACTTTAAGATTGAAAGAGGCGAAAAAATTGCTTTTTTAGGACCAAACGGAGCCGGTAAAACAACCCTTGCTAAAATAATTGCAGGAAAAACCGAACCTTCCGAAGGTGAAATGATAATTGGTTACAATACTTTTATATCATATTATGCACAAGAAGTTACATCGGAATTAGACTTAGATAAAGACATTTTAGACACACTTGCAGACTGCGGCGAGGAGTATTCCCCTGCTCAACTGCGCTCTCTTGCCGGCTCATTTTTATTTAGTGACGAGGATGTTTTTAAAAAGGTAGGTGTACTTTCCGGCGGTGAAAAAAGCAGAGTTGCACTTGCTAAATTGCTTTTAACCAAATCTAATTTAATTGTGTTGGATGAACCTACAAATCACCTTGATATTACAAGCAAAGAAGTATTACAATCGGCTTTATGCAATTTTAAAGGTACTTTAATTATTGTTTCGCACGATATTGATTTTATTAGACCATTTGTTAATAAAGTTGTAGAAATTAGAGACGGTAAATTTAAGGTATATTATGGTGATATTGATTATTACTTACAAAAACGAAAAGAGCTGTTAGACATTCAAGGCAATTCATCATCAATTTCCGAAAAAGAAAGCGATGACAAAAAAAGCAATAGAAAAGAAACAAAACGAATAGAAGCCGAATTAAGGCAAAAGAAATATAAAGCTACTAAAGATATAATTGCTAAAATTCAAAAAATTGAAACAGATATAAGCTCCAATGAAGAGAAAAAAGGAATTATTGAGCAAGAATTAAGTTTGCCTGATATATATTCCAATCCGACTTTAATAAAACAAAAAAGAAACGAGTACGAAATAATAAATAAAGTATTAGAAGATCTTTACTTTAGCTGGACGGAATATACCGAACAACTTGAAGAGATTGAAAAATCTTTTCAGTAAAATTATTCTTCTTTAGTTACAGTTTCTTTTACTTCGCTAAACTCATCTGCTAATGCCAAACCGCCGTATAATGCAGCATCATCACCTAATTTGGTAGCAAGAAGTTTAATTATTTTTCCGGGTTCGGGAAGTACGGCTTTTTCAAATTCTTTTTTAATTATCGGCAGCATATACTTACTCATAGCTTCAATTAGCCCGCCCCCTAAAACTATAGTATCAATATTTAATAAAGTAACGATACTGCCTAAAACCGTTCCTATTACCTTTGCGGCATTATTAATTTGACCGGTTACAACTTTATCCCTTTTAAGCATTGCCTGCAATAAAATTTTACTCTTTATTGCTTTTTTATCACCGAGAAGTTCGGTAATTGCAGATTTTTTTCCTTCTTTAATTTCTTTTTGAATTGCTTTTACAATTGCCGTACGGCTTGCCAAACCTTCAAAAGTAGTTTTCTTTTTAGCACCTAATAATAACCCTTCTGCAGAAACAAGCATGTGTCCAATTTCACCGGCATAAAAACTTGAGCCCCTGTAAATTTTACCGTCAAAAAATAAAGCACCGCCTATTCCCGTACCTACAAAAACTACCAACATATTATTTACTTTATCGTTAAGCTCGTACTTTTTTATTCCCAAACCGCCTAAATTAACGTCATTTTCAATTAAAACCGGTACATTAAAATGTTTTTGAATTGCCTTTTTAATATTATAATTTTTTATCTCTAAATTAGGTGCATTCCCAATAACACCCGTTACCGGATTAACCGTTCCGGGTACACCCAAACAAATTGCTCTTATTTTATCCTCACCTACTCCGGTTTTTTCAAACAGCATATGAACCGACTCTACAATATCTTTAACAAGTTGTTGAGGACCTTTTTTAAATTTGGTTGCAACTTTTTCGCGACTTATAATTTCTTTTTTTTCGTTTATTAGCGCACTTAATATTTTAGTTCCGCCTAAGTCTATAGATATTATAAATTCTTTCATTCTTTTTCTCCGTTTTCTTTTTTATTTAACTTCCTAAATTTAATTAGATAATATATTAATTTCAAATTTTTAATAGTTTTTTAACCTACATAATTTTGTATTTTTGTAATAACAAATTAATTTATTATGAAACCCTTAAAACAATTCGGACAAAATTTTTTACAAGATAACAATATAATTGAAAAGATTATAACTCAGTTTAATCCCTTACCCAACGATATTGTTGTTGAAATTGGACCCGGTACCGGTGCTCTGACAAAAAAGTTATACCCCATTATTAAAAATTTTTACGCAATTGAAATAGATACGCGAGCAGCAGCGGAGTTAACTAAGTTATTCCCCAAATTAATTCTTTTTAGAGAAGATGTATTAAACTTTGAATTTAAGCAAATATTCAAATTACATAATTCTCGTTTACGAATTATGGGAAACTTGCCCTACAATATAACATCGCCAATTATATTTAAAGTATTTGAAAATATTGATTATATTAACGATATGATTTTTATGGTTCAATACGAAGTGGCTAAAAGGTTTACGGCAGAAAAAGGAACAAAAGATTACGGAATTCTTTCAGTACTGCTTAATTATTTTACCGAAACTAAATTTTGTTTTAAGGTTTCCCGTAATTGTTTTTATCCGATTCCTAATGTAGAATCTGCAATTGTTTATATAAAAGCCAAAGATTTAAGTAAAACCGATACAGATAAAAAAATATTTATTTCAACTGTAAAAGCTGCATTTGGCAATAGAAGAAAAACATTAAAAAATTCATTTTCAAATAGTATATTCAAGGAATTTGATTTAGCTAAAATTGATTTCGATTTTTCCAAACGAGCCGAACAACTTAGCTTAAACGACTTTGTTTTTTTGGCTAACCAATTTCACACACTGTTATATGAAAAATAAGCGCTATTTTTTAACATTTGCGGATTATTTTTATAATAGGAACTTTTTATTATTTATATAAATTTATATTTATACTATA
>CALGLM010000253.1 GCA_937930275.1 uncultured Ignavibacteria bacterium | reverse complement strand
AAAATTACACCCCGCACATACCGTTTGCACAACCGCCATAGTTAGGAACTCCGCAAGTACCGGTTGAGCATGAGCTATCGGAATACGAAGAAGAATTGCTTCCGCTAACTGTAGCGGAAAATGATGATAGCAATTTTTTAGTATCTTCGGACTTACATTTAGGGCATTCTACTTTTTCTATATTATTAATGGATTTGTGTAAAACATCAAATTTATGACCGCAATCTTTGCATTTGTATTCAAAAATCGGCATGTAATTCTCCTTTATATTATTTCTGTAGTTAGCGTAGCAATATTAGTGATTGATGCAGTTATTCTATCCCCTTTAATTACTCTGTTCACTCCTTCTGGAGTACCTGTAAAAATTAAATCTCCTTCTTCCAGTACCATGCTTTTTGATATAAAACTTATTATTTCCGCAGGTTTAAATAACATCATATTCAATTTTGAATTCTGTTTTAAATTGCCGTTTACGCTTAGTTCAATCGTTTCGTCTAACGTAATTTTGTAATTATCGGTGGAGATAAAATTTGAAATAACCGCAGATGTATCAAAACATTTTGCTAAAGTCCATGGGTGTCCTTTTGCTTTAAGCTTGTTTTGTGTGTCGCGTAAAGTCATATCTAAACCGACAGTGTAACCGGCAATTGCATTTTTCGCAGTTTCCAAATCAGCATCTTTTACTGTTTTGCCTATTAAAAGTACTAATTCTACTTCATGATGTAATTCATTACCGTAAGTCGGATGAACAATGTTCTGATTATTAAAAATTAAAGCACTGCTTGGTTTTAAGAAGATTAACGGAAATTCGGGAATTTCGTTCCCAAGTTCTTCGGCATGTGCAGCATAGTTTCTACCAACACATACAATTTTACCGATATTGTAATTTTTATCTTTTAACGTAATGGTTTTCATAGCAAATTAGATGTTAATTTTAAAAAAAGGATTTAAATAAATATTATGTTTTTTGTTTTTTCTTTTTTGCTGCCGGAAATAGTACATTATTTAATATAAGTCTATATCCGGGTGAATTTTTATAAATGCTTAAATCTGTAGGCGGATCTCCTACTGCATGTTTGTAGTCTTCAGGGTCATGACCACCGTAAAAAGTAAAAGTTCCTCTTCCAAAGTTACCGTGTATGTACCTAACCTGGTCAGTTCCTGATCTTTCGGCTAAAATAAAAACTGATTTTTTAATTAACTTTTTACGAAACATGGTTGTTTGTCCCATAAAACCGTGTATAACGTTAACATGATCTTGCGTAAGCATTGTAGGTACGGGATCGAATTTGGCCGAAAAATCGAACAGAGTAAAGTAGTCGTTTTGTTCATTTCCTATTTCTTCAAGCTGAATATCGATATCACTATACTCATAAACATAAGGATTAATATCTATAGTGAAATTTTCAAATGCAAAAGTATTACTAAAGTCTAATTTATTTTGTGCATTGGGGTCGGGCGGGTCTCCGTCAAACATTTTATCAACTATATCAACATTTTCTGCTGCAAGTGCAATATCATAACTATCAGTGGCAGAACACATCGCAAATAAAAACCCGCCATTAGAAACATATTGTTTTATTTTAAGAACAACTGCTTTTTCCATTTCCGAAACTTTGCTAAACCCAAGTTTTTTGGCTTCGGATTCATATAACATTTGCTGTTCAATATACCATGGAGCATTATGGTAGCTTGCATAAAATTTGCCGTACTGTCCCGTAAAATCTTCATGGTGCAGATGAATCCAGTCATATTTATCCAGTCCGTCAACTAAAATTTCTTTTATCCAAATTTTTTTGTAAGGAACTTCGGCATATTCCAAAGCTAAAGTAACTGCGTCATCCCAAGGTTGAAATCCCGGAGGAACATAAACAGCTATTTCAGGGGACTTTTCGAGTCTAACTACATCTGTATTAGAATCATCACTTTGAAGTTGTGCGTACAACTCGTTTGCCGAAGCAGTAGAAAGTACGTCAAAAGCGACACCTTTAACACGGCATTTTAGTGCTAAATTATCGGAGTAATCTGCCATAAAGGAACCTCCTCTATAATTAAGCAGCCAATCAGCAATGTTACCGTCTTTTATGTGATTAAAAATAATTCCGTAAGCCTTTAAGTGGTCTGTCTGTTTCAAATCCATATAAATTAACAATTTGGATTGTGCAAAACAAGAAAACGAGAGTGCAAAAAATATAACAAAAAAATTTTTCATAAAATTCGGTTACCGCAAAAATTTTAATAAGTAAAGATATACAAAAATTTAATTTATAAAAGTGCAAATAAATTTGAAAAATGACAAAAAATTGCTTAATTTTTAAAGCAATCAAAATAATTTAATTAATTTATTTCGGAGGAAAAATGGCAGTAAAAAAAATATTAATGTTTGTAGGTGATTTTGTAGAAGATTACGAAGCTATGGTACCGTTTCAAATTTTAACAATGGTCGGGCATGAAGTAAAAACAGTATGTCCGGGCAAAAAAGCAGGAGAAACAGTAAAAACCGCCGTACATGATTTTGTAGGTGACCAAACATACGCCGAAATACCGGGGCACAGATTTTTAGTTAATTTTGATTTTGAAGAAGTAAAAGAAGAAGAATTTGACGCTTTAGTTATACCGGGAGGAAGAGCACCCGAATATTTACGATTGAACCCTCGAATTATTGAGATAACAAAACATTTTGCCGAAAAGAATAAACCGATAGCAGCAATCTGTCACGGACCTCAAATATTAGCTGCGGCCGGTGTATTAACCGGTAAATGTGTAATTTCGTATCCTGCAGTCGGACCGGAATGTGTTGTTGCGGGAGCAAAATTTGGTGAAGTTGCCCCCGGTGCAGATAATGCCGTTACGGACGGAAATATTGTAACTGCTCCGGCTTGGCCTGCTCATCCGGAATGGATGAAGCAATTTCTAAAAGTTTTAGGTTCTGTAGTAGAACCGTAATATAGTACAATAATTTACTACTTATAAATTTATAAAAGGGAAAGTATGACCAAATCAATATTGCTAATATTAATAGGAAAGAGAAAAGATACTGCATTACGAGTACAGCAAGTATTAACAGGTTGGGGATGTATAATTAAAACAAGACTCGGAATTCATGACGGTGTGTTGGAAAATTGCAGCGATGAAGGATTATTGATACTTGAATTACACGGAACTCAAGAACAAATGGACGAATTGACAAGAAAGGTAAGTGTATTACCCGATGTGCAAGCTCGTTTAGTTCAGTTAAAATTAGAAGATTAATTAAAACGGCTGCCTTAGGCAGCCAATTTTGTATTATGCCAATAACAAAAAAAACATACGCAGATAAAAAAATAACAGTAGTAACCTTTACGATTCCGAAAGAAATAGCCGAAAAATTTATCCAATGCTCAATAGTAGGTGATTTTAACAATTGGAATCCGCTGGTTCATAAGATAGGAAGAGCGTCGTGTAGGGAAAGAGTGTAGATCTCGGTGGTCGCCGTAT
>CALGLM010000252.1 GCA_937930275.1 uncultured Ignavibacteria bacterium | reverse complement strand
AATTAACAAAATTTAACCTCATTTTATTATTAGCCTAATTTCACCCTCCATCTCCGTCATTTTTTCCAAGTTTTACAGTTGAAAATTGTAAGTTGTTGTAAAATAAAAACATAATAAAAATAGTCGGTGGAAATTGCCACTACATTTCCGGTTTTTAGAACTGAATTAACAAAATTTAACCTCATTTTATTATTAGCCTAATTTCACCCTCCATCTCCTTCATTTTTTCCAAGTTTTACAGTTGAAATTTGTAAATTGTTGTAAAATAAAAACTTAATTAAGATTGTCGCCGGAAATTGCCACTACATTTTCGGTTTTTAGAACTGAATTAATAAAATTTAACCTCATTTTATTATTAGCCTAATTTCTCCTTACGTCTCCGTCATTTTTCTCAAGTTTTACAGTTGATATTTGTAAGTTGTTAAAATATAATAGGTTAATTTTAAAAGTTGCGGAAATTTACACCACAATTTTAAAATTCTTTATTAGCCGTTTTAATTTTCTTAGTATTTAAAACAAAAAAGCCTTGTCCCGATTTATCGGGGTAAGGCATTACAAGTGCACCTTGGGGGACTCGAACCCCCGACCTGTTGATTAAGAGTCAAATGCTCTACCAACTGAGCTAAAGGTGCACTGCAAATATAACACTATTTTTTTTATCGGCAAAAGTAATTTTTTATTTTTATATTTGGGTTTATATTTTTTTTGATTGTGCCATGTATAGATTTTTATTACTTCTTTTTACGATTGTATTTATTTTTGGATGCAAACCTAACACCAATAATTTAAGCAATAATAAAAATATTGTTTTAGTTGATGACTTAAACAATAAAATAACTTTAAGCTCAAAGCCTAAAAGAATTATTACTTTAGCACCAAGTTTAACCGAAATGATTTACGAACTTGGTTTGGGTAATAAACTTGTCGGCAATACCACTTATTGCGACTATCCTGAAGAAGCAAAAAAAATTACAAAGGTCGGTGATTTACTAAATGTAGATGCCGAAAAAGTTTTAATGCTTAGACCCGATTTAGTGTTTGTTACTATAGAAGGAAACACTCAAGAAAGTTATAAAAAACTAAAAGATTTAGGAATTAAAGTTTTTGTTTCCAATCCCCGCAATTATGACGGTATAAAAAAAACATTTAAGGATTTAGCTAATATTTTTAACGTTACTAAAAAGGCAGATTCAATAATTACCGGTTGGAATAACAGAATTAATAAATTAACTGCTTATAATAGTAGCGATACAAATAAATATATTATGTTTATTATTGAACTAAAGCCCTTAATTGTTGCTGGTAATAAAACCTTTTTAAACGAATATATTAGATTAGCCGGTTATAAAAATATTGTTTATGATAGCAAAGTTAATTATCCTATCTTAAATAGAG
>CALGLM010000251.1 GCA_937930275.1 uncultured Ignavibacteria bacterium | reverse complement strand
GCTTTTAATCTGCTATCGGTATAACTATATTCGCAAATTTCGGTAGAATTTCCTTTTCCGTTAATAAATGCAACTTTTTCCCAACTATTATTTGTAATTGATTTTCGTTGAATTTCAAAACCATTATTATTGGTTTCCGTTACCGTTTTCCAACTTAATAAAACATCATTTTTAGAAACTTTTGCCGAAAAAGATACCAAACTAACAGGAATAGTAAAATCAGTTAATTTATAAACTAATCCGTTTGCCGCACTAATAAGTAATGCGGATTCGTCATATTTTGCCAAATCAAGCAGATCTTTTTGTTCATTCAAAGTTACCGCAACAGTCATTAAATTGGGATTAATGGTTCGTAAAATTAAGCCTCCTTGACCAACGGCAAATACATTATTTTCATCAAAAGCAAAAACATCGTGAATTAGTTTGCCTTGAAGGGCAAGCGTATCAGTTAATAACGTTAAAGTTCTAAATGCGTCTGTTGTTTTATATACTGCTCCGTTTTCTCCGCAAATATATCCCTTTTGTCCGTCAAGCATGTAAATTCCTGTTACTTGTCCTGTCGGTTTTGACATTTCACCATGTGACCAAGTTAGACCGTCTGTAGTGCCAAAAAGTCTATCTCCCGATCCACACGTAAAGCCCACCGTGGGCGAAACCATATTGATATCATATAGAGTGGTTGCATCAAATACAGCTTTTTCTGTCCAAGAATTGCCAGCATTAGTAGTATAAAGTACTTTTCCTTCGTTTGTTACGGTATATCCGTTTTGCGAATCAAAAAAGCTTAGTTTGTATAATCTTGTTGTTGAAGTACCTATTGATTTATTTTGCCATATTTGCCCGTTATTAGTAGATACAAAATATCCTCCGCCTCGTCCGCAAGTATATATATTACCACCAAATTTAACGGCATCATACAAAATATCACCTGTTGTAAAGTTCGTTTTATTCCAAGTAGCTCCTTCGTTTTCAGAGTAATTTACCTCACCTCTATCACCGGCAATTACTATATCTTTAGTCGTCTGTTCAACAAATATTCCGTACATATCTCTTGAACTATTGGCAATATTTTGCCATGTCAAACCGTCATCAGTCGATTTAATTAAAGTGCTTCTGTAAGCGCCTCCTAATAATATATTTCCGACTTTAAACGAAGTCCTAATTACTTCGCTTGTAAACGAGTCTTTTAATACCCAGCTTACACCTCCGTTTGTCGTTCTGTAAGCCACACCGTTGGACCCCAAAGCAACACCGATATTTGCATCCTTAAAACTTAATGTATAAAAAGTTGTAACGGCTATTTGTCCGCCGTTAGTAAAAGTCGAACCGCCGTCAGTACTTTTTGCAAAAACACCTGTTGTACCGGTCGCATAAAAAGTATTATTATCAACTTTAACAATATCATATAATGCAGCGGTTGAACCGGTAACCGTTCCCGTTGCCCATGTTGTACCCCCGTCAGTGGTCTTTAAAAATTTTCCGGAAGCACCAACAACAACGCAGTTGTTTAAATCACTCCAATACATTTTATACATAGTATTACTATTGGATGTATTTACTCCGTTCCAAGTTACTCCGCCGTCAGTAGATTTAATAACGTTAAATCCGCCGTTGGATGCACCGCAAGCATACGCAAGTTGTTCGTTTAACATAACAATATAGTTTATTCCGCCGTTATAAACAGAAGTGGGACTAACATTAGTCCATGTATTCCCACCGTCAGAAGTTCTATAAATAACACCTGAAGAACCTCCTACTAAACCAATATTTTCGGTTGCAAATGAAATTGCTGTTAAGTTATCACCCGAACTAAAATTTCCGGAAACGTCTTCCCAAGTTATACCTAAATCAGTTGATTTATTCACAAAACTTATAACCCCTAAATTGTATCCTACCAAATACAATTTATTACCCGCATAACTAAAGCTGCGTAAATCCCCCTTAAATGTTGCCTCTCTAATTTTAGAAATATTTAATTGGGCAAAACTTATTTCGTTAAATAAAAACAATAACGTAAGTAAAATTATCTTTTTCATTTTTATCCCCTTTTTATTTTACAAGTTAAATAATCCGGCAATTTGTTTTATGTCAGTTAAAGAATTTTTTAATGATACTAATATTTCTTATATTTATCAATAAAAAAATGCAAGTTTTATGTTAAAACACTTATATATTTTTATTTTTTTGTTTGTTAACTTAAGTTTTGCACAAAATAATTTAATAGAAAAAATAAAAACTCATTTGGATTATCTCGGAAGTGATTTATTTAAGGGGAGAGGTACAGGCACAACGGGAGGTAATTTGGCTGCAAAATATTTGGCAGAGGAGTTTTCAAAATCTAATTTAATTCCCATAATAAACAACGGCACCTTCTACCAAAATATACCACTGCATGCATTTAAACCGGCAACAACCTCAAAGATTATTCTATACAGTAATAATAGTTCCGATACTCTAACAATTAATAATGATTTTGTTGTTTTTCAAGTAACCGAGGATTTTTCTTCCAATAGAACTCTGGATGCCGTTTTTGTAGGGTACGGAATAAATGCTCCCGAGTACGATTATAACGATTATCTTAGTATTAATGTTGAAGGGAAAGTAGCAGTAATGCTTGAAGGGGAACCTATAAGCGATGATATATCATTTTTTGAAGGTAAAAAGGAGACAATTTATTCTTCGTTGGCTGTAAAACTTCGTTTAGCATTATCAAAAGGAGCTCGAGGATGTATAGTTGTTCCAAATCCTCTAAATAATACACCGGCATATTGGAATTCGTTAAAACAAACATATTCGTTTGAGCATCTTTCTCTTGCTTATTCTTCAAATGTAAACTTAGGTATAATAATTAATTTTCAAAAGGCTGCTTTATTATTTCAAAACTCAAAATATTCACTAAACGAATTGTTAAAGTTAACAAAAGAACATAAAATTTACAATTTCCCTCTTGCGGTAAAAATATCGATTTCCGGAAGTTATAAAAGACGTGATTTTTTAGCACCTAACATTATAGGTAAAATAAACGGTAGTGATGATAAATTGCAAGACAAGTACATTTTAGTAAGTGCACATTACGATCATCTGGGAGTTGGTGAAAAAATAAAAGGGGATTCTATATATAACGGCGTATATGATAACGCTTCCGGTGTTGCGGCTTTATTAGCTTTAACCGATTTTTTTTCAATTAATAAACCGAAACATTCAATTATTTTTTTATTAACAACGGGTGAAGAAGCAGGTTTATTAGGTTCGTCATATTATGCCGCTAATCCACCTGTTCCGTTATACAAAACTATAGCAAATATAAATATTGACGGGATGTCATCATTTGATTCGGTGAAAGGGATTATCGGAATAGGTGCGGAATATTCAACTCTGCTTAAAATTTTGGAACAAACAGCATTAAAGAACAATGTTTCGGTAGATAGAATTCCCGAGATATTTTATCAATCCGAAGCATTTAAGCATAGCGACCAAATAAGTTTTGCCGATGCCGGAATTCCTTCAATTTTAATATCCGAATCAATAAATTATAAAAATCTTACTTATGAAGAAGGCTTAAATAAATATATAAAATATATTACCGAAATATATCATACTCCTTTTGATGATCTTACTTTACCAATTAATTTTAATGCTTTTATACAACATCTAAATATCATAAAAGATTTTATTTCAATTTTGGACAATAATTCAGAAGAACCCGAATGGAACGAAGGTGTTTCATATTCAATTGAACGATTACGCACAAAAGCAGAAAAAAGATGATTAAACATAAACTTTTACTTGTTATTTCGGTTGTAAATGTTTTTTTACTAACAACTTGCAGTCCGGTAATTAACAATAAAACCGAAATTATTCGTATTAAAGGCTCCGATACAATGTTTGGTTTAACCACTGCACTTGCCGAAGAATTTATGAAAACCCATAGTTCTATTTCTATTTATGTTGACGGAGGCGGAACCGAAGAAGGAATCGATGCTTTGCTAAAAGAAGAAGCAGATATTGCGTTGGCAAGTCGTTTACCAAGTACTAACGAAACAAAATTGCTTGCAGATTATTACGGATCTGTAGGGATGTTTTATTTAATTGCCAAGGACGGAATAATAATTTATTTAAATAAAGAAAATTCCGTTTCGGATTTATCATTAGAACAGCTAAAAAATATTTTTACAGGAAAAATAACAAACTGGATCCGTGCCGGGGGCAATAATTTACCTATTTCAGTAATTAACAGACCCCCTTCAAGCGGTACTCGAATGTACTTTAAGGAACATGTTTTAAATGACAGCAGCTACACGGATAAATCCATAATACGATTTACCAATAAAAGCGTAATTAAAGAAGTAAGCGAAAACATTAATTCAGTAGGCTACGGAGGTTTTGCATTTATTAACGAAAAAAATATAAAATATGCTACTATTAACAATATTTCGCCAACAGAAGAAAATATAAGAAACGATTCTTATCCGCTTACTCGGTACCTGCATTTTTTTACAACACGAACTGCAAAAGGAGCAGTAAAATTATTTATTGACTGGGTTATAAGTCCCGAAGGTCAAAAAACAATAAAAAAACAAGGATTCGTTCCATTATGGGAAGTCGAATTTTAATTATTCAGACATGCTGCTTTAAGTTTTTTAACTAAATAAACAGCTTCTTCTTTTCCGTTCGGTTTATTTAATTTACTTACAATTGCGCTTCCTACAATTACACCGTCACATACCGGAGAAAAATATTTAACGCTTTCTTCATCCGATATACCAAATCCCACTAACATTTTGTTTAGTTTGATTTCGGAATATGCGTTTTTAATGGGCAATAATACTTTTTCGTCTTTTAATTCTCTTACACCTGTTAGATCGGAAGAGCACACGTCTGAACTCCAGTCACCGTACGTAATCTC
>CALGLM010000250.1 GCA_937930275.1 uncultured Ignavibacteria bacterium | reverse complement strand
AACAGTACCTGTAATAAGCGGCTTAATAAAACTTCCTCCGATTAACACAATTAACAGTTCGAAGATAACAGCTGTTTTTGTTAAAAAAACTCCTAATAAAAAATACCCAATAGTAAGTAATCCAAATGCAATAATTAATCCTCTTTTAAATCCAATTTTGTCTGAAATAGCACCGACAAACGGAGGGAGAAAATATAAAATTGCATAAAAAATTCCGGCTATTATACCGGTTTCTTTGTCATTGAATTTTACAACGTCTGTTAAATATAAAGTTAGTACAATAAAAAATCCGTAATATGCGGCTCTTTCCAATAATTCCATTGCATTGGCAAGCCAAAACTCTTTTGGAAATTTCCAAGTTAATTGGTTTTGTGTTCTGTTTTGGTCAGTCATAATTACCTTACATTATTAATAAAATATCAATTAATATATTTTTCTATTTTGGGCATACCTGCTTTGAACCAAGCCGAATAAATATAAGATGCGACAAATTTTGCGGCATTATTCATCTGAATATAAGTAATATAATCAGTTTGTTTCCAAAGTAATCCGTAATACATATCTGTTTCGCTTGAGTGGGCTAATTCTGAAGCTTTTTTATCAGAATCCAAAATAATGTTTATAAAAGAAAAACTATTATCAAGTATATCAAATGCGGTTAAAAGCGGGTTATTGATTGTATCTAAAGGTTGAATATAAAAACCTTTGCAAATTTCGTTCAAATACTTTCCGACAAGTTTTGATTCGTATCTGCTATGTATTCCTTTTTGATTAGTAAGCTGCCCATCGTAATTAATTGTTGCGTGCAAAGGCATATGAGCATCTGCAACAAAGTGTGCAACTTCGGCAGAATAGAATAATATTTCGGTTAAGTGTTTATTCCTAAACGCCTCAATTAATTTATTATAATTTCTTTCAATAACCCAAGGCAGTGTTCCTTGTTTTTTTACTTCGTTTTCACCATAACGAGAAACCAAGCTATCGTAACAATAAATCATTTCTAAATTATTAAACTCTTTGTAATAGTCGATATCAATATAATGCCAGGGAGCTTGTTCTTTTATTGTTCTAACTCTAATATCAGGGTCATTTGATTTATTTACAATAGAATCTGCATAAATTTGAGTTACATTCATATTTTGCTGCAATAATTTAAATGCATGCTTAGTAATGTTAATGTGTCCGGTTTTTCCCCACCCGAAAATTGATATTGAAAAAGCAAACAAAATGAAGGTGAATTTGAATTGTTGAGTTATGTTTTTGTTCATTTTATATTCCTGTAATTTGTACAATAATTTCTCTGTTTCTTGGTCTATTATCAAATTCTAAAAGAATTAGTTGCTGCCAAGTACCTAATATTAAGTTAGAATTAATAAACGGAACGGTTAAAGATGCGCCTTGAAGAGTAGCACGAACATGGGCGTAACCATTGCCGTCATTCCATGTCTCGTTGTGTTGGTAAATTCCTGTCTTGGGGATTATTCTGTCCATAAAATCCGGATAATCTCTTATTAGTCCGGGTTCAAACTCAATTGTAGAAATGCCCGCAGTTACACCTGGAATAAATAATAATACATTACCTTCTGCAAAATGTTCCTCTTTAACAAGGTCATTTATTTTTTCGGTAATGTCTATAATATCATTTGCTCCGTTAGTTTTAACTTTAATTTTTACGGTTTTTATTTTCATCTCGGTTATTAAAATTTAAATAAAGTGCAATTTAAATTATATTTATAAAACGGGCAAGATAATTAAAAATATATTTATTT
>CALGLM010000249.1 GCA_937930275.1 uncultured Ignavibacteria bacterium | reverse complement strand
TTACCGGTTTTGTTGTGGTTCTATCGGAATTTTTGGTGCTTTTTTTATTCACTTCTCAAACTTTGGAAAAATTGTTGTTAAGTTTAGGGCTACCCACAATTCCTTTAGTTCCTTTTCCTATTACACAAGCATTTATAGGTGCAGTAATCGGAGTAGGTTTGGCAAAAGATCCTCATTCAATTAATTTTAAAGTGTTTGGAAAAATTTCTGTTGGCTGGGTTAGTGTTCCTATTATTGCAGGAGTTTTTACATTTGTTTCTTTGTTTTTTGTTCAAAATGTTTTTGAACAGAAAGTTATTATCCACAACAGCTACGGAATTACGGAATCCATTATAAAGTATGCACAAAATGACGGAATAAATATTGAAAATTGGGATAAATTAATAGGGCACAAATTTGAAAGTGTTAAGGAACTTAAAAAAGAACTTCTAAAATTTTCAAGTTATTCCGATAAAGAGTTTTTAAAAATTATCGGTTATGCAAAAATTGATAGTTTTTACATTGATACTTTAAAATTGAAAACAGATTTGAAATTGAAGAATGAAGATTATCAAAAGTTTAAAAAACTTCAAGGTATAAAGTTTTATAATAAAATAGATTTAATAGAAAAGTTTAAAGAACAAAACTTATTTGGATACATTAAAACTAATAACAATTTTATTGAACAACATTTTAGAATTTCCAGAAAATCAAATTAAGAGGAAGAACCATGAAAAAAAGCACTATTTTAAGTGTTATCTGTATTTTACTTATTGCGATTAGCAATATTTCGGCACAAGATAGCAAAATACCAGGCGGGGACTATAGTGCCCCTATAGGTGCAGAAGTGAGAAACGGAAAACTTGTTTTCGAATCACAAGACGGTAATTTTAGGTGGTGGATTGATTCGCGTATTCAACTTGACGGAGCAATGTATTTTGAAAACAAAAACCAATTAAGTAACGGTACATATTTGCGTAGATTAACTTTTGCGGTAAAATCTCAGCTATGGAAAGATTGGGAAGCTGAATTAGATTTGGATTTTGCAGAAGCAGTATTGGATTTGCGCGATATGTTTATTAAATATAAAGTTCCTGATGTAAATTTATCGTTTCAGGCAGGTAACTTTAAAGAACCTTTCGGAATGGAAAGATTAAATAGTTCACGTTTATTATCATTTTTGGAACGTTCGGCAATGTCAAATGCATTCCCAATGGGAAGACGCATAGGTTTTACAGCAAGATATTGGGAAGATTACGGACAAATTACGGTAGGTGTTTTTGGTCATGAAGCAGGAACAAGAATTGATAAAGGAACACGTGATGAAGGATTTTCTACCAATGTAAGAGTATCTGTTGCTCCTATTAATAAACATGGTGAAAATTTACATATTGGTTTAGCCGGTTCATATAAAGTACCCGATGCAGTTGCAGATTTAAATCCAAATACAATTGAAGTAAAAGCAAGAACAGAAACTTATGTTTTTGACCCAAAATTATTACATACCGGAGATATTAAGGATGTCAATTATTTTAATAGATTCGGCGGTGAATTAATGGGAATTTATGGTCCTTTCTATCTGCAAAGTGAAGTTCAAGGTATGCAGGTAAAAAGATGGTACGGAAAACCGAATGTAAATTTATATGGCGGTTATATTATGGCTGCTTATGTATTAACAGGCGAAACACGTTATTATTTTGCTGATGAAGGAGAAGTTGGACCAATCGAAAAACCAAAATGTAATTGGGGAGCTTTAGAAATTGCCGCAAGATATAGTGTGTTGGATTTAAATGATCCTGAAGCAGCAATATTCGGAGGACAATCCAATCAATTAATGTTAGGATTAAATTATTATCCAAATTCAAGTATTAAATTCCAAATCAATTATTCTACAGTTAATTTAGATCAATTTGCTACAAGCAAAGGTAAATTTGTAGGAGATGATGATTTCTCATTTATGCAATTTAGAATTCAAGCATCATTATAATAGGAGTGATTTATGAAAAAAATAGCATTGTTATTTGTATTAATAGTTAGTGTAATATTGGTTTCTTGCTCAAGAGACGAACCATATACTCCTACAAGTCCTACTCCAACACCAACTGTTATTGTTAAAATAAATGAAGTATTTTCTACAGGTTCACCGGACTGGGTTGAATTATATAATGCCGGTACAACATCGGTTGATTTAAGCGGATACAAGTTGTATGACCCGGACGGTACGACTGATCCGGCAAAAAAATGGACTATTCCTGCCGGTACTGTTATTCCGGTCGGAGGATATTTAACGTTTGATTGTGACGGAACAGGCACAACAACAAATACAACCTTCAAATTTTCAAGCAGCGGTGAAGAAGTATGGTTAGAAAGTCCAAGCGGAACAGTAATTGACCATATCACATTCCCGGCTTTAAGTAATGATTCTTCTTATGGACGAAGTCCTGACGGAAGTTCTAATTTAGTTGTTTTATTTCCTGCAACTAAAGGAACTGCAAATCCGATAGGGAGCAATCCTCCGGCACTATTACCGGTCGTGATTAATGAAATATTATCTACCGGAAGTCCTGATTGGGTTGAACTATATAATCCAAATAATCAATCCGTAGATATAAGCGGATATTTAATGTATGATCCATCAACTGTTACTAATAAATTTGTAATTCCTAACGGTACCGTAATTCCGGCTAACGGATATTTAGTAATAAATTGTGATGACGGAGTTACAGGAGCAAACTTTAAGCTATCATCCGGCGGCGAAGATGTTACTTTAGAAAAAGCAGACGGAACATTAGTCGATAAAGTTACTTTCCCGGCTTTAGTTGCAAATACCTCATATGCTCGCATTCCTGACGGTTCAACAAATTTACAGATATCTAATAATCCGACTCAAGGTGCTTCAAATCAACCTTAAGTTGTAATTTATTAACTTAGCTCGGCAATTTTACATTGCCGAGCGTATTATTTTAAATATAAAATGAAAACAAAAATTGTATTTCTTTTATTAGCCGGTTTAGTCTTGTTTTCTTGTAAAAGAAACGAGCCTGATGATAACATTGTAACTCCCACTGACCCTTCATCATTAAAAATTCTCCAAGAAATTAACTTAGCTGCAGAAATAACAGAACCTTCCGGTCTGTTTTATAACTCTTCAACTAACTCACTTTTTGTGGTTTCGGATAGTAGTCCTAAGATTTTTGAGATCAACTTTTCGGGGAATATAATTAGTACTATTACTACAACGGGAGTTGATTTAGAGGGAATAAGCTTTTCGCCTAATAATGATACAATTTGGGTGGTCGAAGAATTGGGACAAAAAGTATCTAAGTATTTAAAAACCGGTGCTCATTTATTATCGTTTCCGTTAAATGTAGCAACAAATACTAAACATGCACTTGAAGGTATTACTGTTGATAACCAAAATCATTTATTTGTGATTAACGAAAAAGATCCGACTTTAATGGTTGAGTGCTTTAATAATCAATCAATTTTCCAAAAAAATATTGCTTATTTATCCGATATTTCGGATATTTGTTATGACAAAGAACTAAACTGCTTGTGGGTATTAAGCGACGAGTCTTCTTCGATTGTCAAAATAGATAAAAAGGGGAATTTAATTGCAACTTACAAATTGCCAATGGATAAATGTGAAGGTATTACAATTATTGGTAATAAATTTTATATTGTAAATGATGCAACAGCAAAGATGTATGTATTCAATAAACCATAAAAGGAGTAAAAATGACATTTGTAAAACAGTGTTTAATTATATTATTGTTTATAAGCGTTGGGCTAAATGCTCAACAGATTTATATTAATGAAATTCTTTCAACCGGCTCACCCGATTGGATTGAATTATATAACCCTAATAATTATGATGTTGATTTAAGTAATTGGCAAACTTGGGATCCGAGTACGGTCGGTACTCATTATGTATTACCCGCACAAACAATAATAACCGCAAAAGGGTATTTAATTTTAGAATGTGATGACGGAAATAACGGTTTGCATACAAACTATAAATTATCTTCAGGCGGTGAAACTGTTTGGCTGGGTGACGTAAACGGAGCCATAGTTGATTCGGTCGTATTTCCTGCTCTTGCCAGCGGAAGTTCATATGGTAGAAATCCGGACGGTTCACCGGTATTTGAGACATTTACTACTCCTACTCAAGGCGGAGCAAACGGTATTAGCGTAAATACACCGCCAAGTATCGAGTCTCCTGTTCGTAATCCTTTTTATCCGACTAAAAATGATGCTGTTGCAATATCAGTTGTAGTTACTGATGATAGTGGTTTAGATCCGGTTGTTAAATTATACTATAATACAGGAGCAAATTGGCAAAGTGTAGTAATGGATTTAACAGGCACAACAAATTTTAGTGCTATTATTCCTACACAAGTTGCCGGCACGGTTGTAAAATATTATATTGAAGCAAAAGACAATTTGAATGCTATTAGTACAAATCCTGATGCGGCACCAAATACTTTTTATTCATATACAGTTTTAGAAAACCCTTATGTAGCCCCAAAAGTTAGAGTTAATGAAATAGTCGCAAGTAATATTTCCACAATTACCGATAATGATTTTGGAGCTTATGCTGACTATATTGAATTATATAACGGAGAAACAACAGAATTAGACCTTAGCAACTGGTTCTTAACTGATAATTTAAGCAATTCTACAAAATGGCAATTCCCTCAGGGAGTTAAAATTCCGGCAAACGGTTATTTATTAGTTTGGGCAGATAGTAAGGATACAGTTATTTTAGGCGTTCACACCGGTTTTGCTCTTTCAAAAAACGGCGAAGCTGTCGGGCTTTATAATTCGGATGCATTTGTTGTAGATACGGTAACTTTTCCTGCTTTAGGCGATGATAAGGCTTACTTTAAAAATAGTGACGGAATGGGAGAATGGGTTATAGGTGATCCTACTCCGGGTACTGAAAACCCATGGGTATCAGTTGAAAAAATTGATATTTTGGTTAATTCTTTTGAATTAAGTCAAAATTATCCAAATCCGTTTAACCCGACAACAAAAATTAGATTTTCGGTTACTAACAACAATTCAAAAACATCACTAAAGGTTTATGATGTATTAGGTAATTTGGTTGAAATATTGGTAAACGATAATTTGGCTAAGGGTAGCTACGAAGCAACATTTAACGCAGCTAATTTAAGTAGCGGGGTTTACGTTTACCAACTTCAGAACGGTAATAGCTTATTAAGTAAAAAGATGGTTTTAATTAAATAGAATTGATTTTTAAGCAGATTTTAATTTTTATTACTTTACTATCCTTGTTGCTTTGCAGGGATAGTAAAGTATTTTATGCAAAATACAAATTCAAAGGATATCAAAATTTTAATCTGTTAAACAAACTAAGATTTTTAGGTGTTTTATGAGGTTCAGTTTTAACAAAAATATTAAATCAAAATTTATAACTATTGTGTTAATTCCCATAGTCGGAATTTTTTTGATATCTGCATATTTAATTTATAGCGAACTAAATATTAAAAAGGATATTGAAGATTTAACTTATAAAGAGGCAAGAACATCAACAGAGTTAAATAATTTAATAGTACAAGGCTTTCAATATAGAACTGCTAACAGAAATTTATTGATTGATGCAAATGATAATACAGCAATTTCAAACTACGGAACCGCAAAAACAGAGTTTAATAAAAGTCTGGATACATTAATAGTATTACAAAAAAATAACATTGCTTTATTTTCCAAGATAAACGCAATTAAAAATGATTTTAACGAGATGGTAAAGTTTAGCGAACGATCGCAACAAATTGCAAATTCAGAAGGGAGTGAGCAAGCATTAAATTATTTAGATTCCGATGTTACCCCTATATGGAGAAAACTTAAAGCAACAATGTACTCTGCTTTGGATGATCATGCAAAAATGTACGAAACCTACAGAGATAATTCAATTAACGGACTTTATTTAATAATTTCGGTAATTTTTATTTTAGGATTTTTAATAGTAGTACTTTCTGGCTTTGTTAGTTACAAGGGTGCAAAATCTATTATTACGCCAATCTTGGAATTAAAAAATATTGCCTTGCAGGTGGCAAACGGTAATACTCGCTTATCTGTAAATAGTGCAAATGATGATGAAATAGGAGAGTTATTTACATCTTTTAACAAGATGATAGAAAATATTAATAAAATTAACGACAATTTAGTTGAAGAAAAAGAAAAGGTTGAATTAAGGTCTAAAGAAGTAACAATAAATCAAGCTTATTTACAGGAAAATATAGAATTAATGCTTGGAAAAATGGATTTATTTTCCAACGGTGATTTGACGGTTAAACTTGACGTAAAAAATAATGACGATATAGGTAAATTATTTTCAGGTTTTAATAAAGCAGTAAGTAATATAAGGGATATGTTATTAAATGTAAATAATGCAGTCTCTCAAACATCTTTGGCATCGTCTGATATTTCTACATCAGTTGAAGAAATGGCAGCGGGTGCACAGGAACAAAGCATTCAGACAAGTGAAGTTGCAAGCGCAGTTGAAGAGATGACTAAAACTATTTTAGAAACAACAAAAAATACTTCTTTAGCAGCAGAAGCAGCAAAAAATGCGGGTGATTTTGCAGTTGAAGGAGGAAAAGCGGTTAACGAAACTATTTTAGGTATAAATAAAATTTCGGAAGTCGTTTCAAAATCGGTTAATACGGTAATTGTTTTAGGAGAAAATAGCGATAAAATAGGTGAAATAGTTCAAGTAATTAATGATATTGCAGAACAAACTAATTTACTTGCCTTAAATGCCGCTATTGAGGCTGCCAGAGCAGGAGAGCAAGGAAGAGGTTTTGCAGTTGTTGCCGATGAAGTTAGAAAACTTGCAGAAAGAACTACAACCGCAACAAAAGAAATAGGAGAAATGATTAAAAGAATACAGAAGGATACGAAAGAAGCTGTTATTGCAATTAAAGAAGGGACAATTGAAGTTGAAAAAGGGAAAGAAAAAGCAAATACGGCGGGAGAAGTATTAAATAGAATTGTAAAAGGTGCGGGAAAAGTTTCGGATATCGTAGTTCAAGTTGCAGCTGCAAGCGAACAGCAGGCGGCAACTGCCGAAGAAATTGGTAAGAATATTGAAGCCATAAGTAACGTTACTAACGAAGCAGCATCCGGTATCCAATTAATTGCTCAATCTGCCGAAAATTTAAATAAACTTACGGTAACTCTACAATCTTTGGTACATCAATTTAAAATTAATGATTCTAAAGGCGATTTTAGCTATCATCTTAGTATTAATAAACGTTAGTCTAACTTAAAAAAATAATTTTGTAGTTTTTTATTAAAATGTTCTGTTAAAATTTATAATTACTGGTTAATTGGGTAAAGGAGAATAAATACACTTTTTTATAATTTTTTTTTGATTAAAACTAACATTAATTGTATTATTGCGTCTAATTAACAAAAAATTTGAGGTTTATTTGGAAAATGAATCAATAATAGAAGTTAGAGGATTAACGAAAAAATATAAAGAAGTATTAGCCGTTAATAACTTAGACTTAAATGTTTATGAAGGGGATGTATTTGGTTTTTTAGGACCAAACGGAGCCGGTAAAAGCACTACAATTAGGATGTTATTAACTTTAATAAAACCTACTGCAGGAGAAATAAAAATATTCGGAAAGCCTCTTTACCAGTTTCGTGAAGAAATTTTAAGAAATGTTGGTGCAATAGTTGAAAAACCCGATTTTTATTTATATTTAAGTGCATATAAAAATTTGGAAATCTTGGGTAAATTAAGCGGTGCCGATATATCCAAAAAGCATATTATGGAGTTGCTTGAATTAGTCGGTTTAGATAAACGATATAAAAGTAGAGTTAAAACATTTTCACACGGCATGAAACAAAGGCTGGGTATTGCTCAGGCATTATTACATAATCCAAAGCTTATTATTTTAGACGAACCGACTACCGGACTTGATCCACAAGGAATTAAGGAAATTAGAGATTTAATTTTAATGCTTAGCAAGGAACAGAAAAAAACAATTTTGCTTTCTTCACATATCTTAAAAGAAGTGGAAATTATTGCAAATAGAATGATTATTATAAATAAAGGGACTACCCAAATTGAAGGACATGTTAAAGATCTTTTAAGTAAAGATGCCCTTACAACGGAAATTGAGGTAAATAACCCCGAAATGGCTGTTTCGGTAATAAACAATTCTAATTTAGGAATTACAATTAAAAGTATTGCTAATAACTTAATAATGTTAGATATGAAACCCGAAAGTGTAGGTGAATTAAATAAAATATTGGTAAATAATGATATTGAAGTATCGGGAATTGTTAAAAGCCGAT
>CALGLM010000248.1 GCA_937930275.1 uncultured Ignavibacteria bacterium | reverse complement strand
GACATTGAACACATCCCATATTTGGATGGGTCATCGGTACTCCCGTAAGTATTTCAAACCCTTCAGTTTCGCCATTCTGGACCGTATTATACCAGTATGGTTTGCCGCTTCTGTTTTTATGCAAACTGCTGCTAAAAAACTGAGGTTGGGCAGATATTTCGCTTACAATAAAACAACTGATAATTAAAAATAGTAAGTTTGTTCGTCTCATTTATTCCTCTCTTATTTTATGGATAGTACTGTTTTTTTATAGCTTTTTAGCATTTTAATTACTTTATTTACCTTGGGATCTTTTTGATATAAAGTATTAAGTTCTTCAAATACGGATAAAGATTTATTTATATCGCAATAAAGCCATATAATACCTTTAATAATTAATATATCTCTACTTTCCAGTTTAAATTTTTCGATATAAATTTGCTTTTCTACTAATTCAAAACAAGGACAATCGTCATTTACGGGGTCTGTATTTAATATAAACTCTAAATCTTCGCTTATCAAATCAATAAATAGTTCCCAGGCTAAATTAACCTTTCCCATTTGGGTATAACAAACAATAAGTTTTTTTCTAATTCCTTTATTTCTCGGATCAATTTTATAAGATTTTTCTAATTCATTTGCAGCTTCGGCATATCTACGAGCCATAAAGTACTGATTTCCTAACATTTCATTCATATTAAAAATACTACCCTATCTTATTTAGTTGATTATTAATTTTCAATTATTATGCCATACAAATATCAAATCATTTTTACCGGTTTTATGCCAAATTATTATATTTTCAGCAGCTTTAAACTGAAACAATTGTAACACATTTATCATATTCTATTATATTACAACAAGTTATTAGAGCTGCAACATTATGTTTCATTTTTTTTGGTATTAAATGAATGATATTAAATATTTTAAATAATTTTCTTGCAAAAAGAATTTTTTTATTGTAACTTATATGATTATAATAGGTGTATTCATCAAACTAACCATAGGTGAGTTATGAAACATATTTTACTATTCATTATTTTTATTATCCTTTTTAAACTAAGTTTATTATTCACTCCTTTAAGTGAAGGTCTTTGGTCTATTTCAACAATATTTGCAATTATTTGGGTTATATTTTTAGTTTACTTACTCTTTCAGTTAAAAAATCTTGAGATAAAACGGAATAGTAAATTACTAATATTCTTAGGATTTTTAATTTTTGTATTTATTACATATCAAGGCTGGAGTAATTTACACAGTATTCAAAAATCTAATTATGACCTAAAAGTTGAAGCGAGTATAATAAATAATAAAATTGATTTAAGAAACGATATTTACAATATACTTCTTAACTCACTTAATAAGTTTAATAAAAGTGCATCGAAGCAGACATTAAAAGATGTTTTTCTTAAAAATACAGAATTCGCCGACAAAAATTCTAATTACCCTATTATTAAATCAAAAAATACTAATTTAGTGATATTCGCAAGCGATGTTTCTAACGATATAATTTCGCTTATAGGAATAGATACAACAGGTATAGGAAATCTGACCGGTTTCAAGAATTTTAATAATTCCGGCGAGGGGTATATTCAGTATAAGGCTACATTAACGTTAGGAGGAATAAGTTATGAACGCCAAAACTAATAAAGAATTTTCATCGGGAAATTTTATTAATAAAGTTGCTTTCTGGATAACAATTATTTCGATAGTTGCGGCAATTTTCCTACAAATATTTTTTCTAAAAAAGCAATTTTCTATTATTAATTTACCCTATTTAATAGCTTCCGATTTATCTGCTATTAAATATTTTACCGGCGGTAATATATTTGATTATTTTAATTATTCTACGGCAATAATTTTTTCAATAATATTTTTATATTTTTTAATCCCATTTTTATTTATATTTTCTATTTCACCTGCATTAAAAATTTTTAATGAAGAAAAAAGCCTATCTAAATTATTCCATTACGAATCTTTCAATTTCATTTTTAGCAGTGCTATACTTATTATATTATTAATATTTACACTATATGTAAACTTAAGTGTAATTCCGTTAAAGTCTGACCGAGATAAGTTAGAGCTGCAAATATCAGAATTGAATGATATTAATGCAGTTAATGAAATAGGTATTGCAATAAGAAATAAAATGTGCGTACCAAAAAGAAACCAAGGCTGGTATGGGATGAGTAATAACGAATTTAATTTATTTAAGCAATTAACTTCAAATTTGTTAACTGAATTAATTTATACTAACAATAAAAGTATTTTAAGTAAAGCATCACCTCTTAAAATTGAGTTTAATCACATTGAAATTAAAATTTTAGCCCAAAGCAAAAGTTATTATAAATTAGTAGTTACACCGGAAAGTCATTCGGTAGAAAAATTAGCCTACAAATAAAAAAGCCGAACAACACAACTACATATGCAGTTACTTACCGCTGCTTCCTTCCGGACCTGACGGGGTTTGGCAACATACACATTAGTGCGTGTTCGGCAAACTTTAGATTGTAAATATACAAAATTTTTACGTACATCAAAAGAACTTTTTTATGTACCCGAGAGGGGACTTGAACCCCTACTGGCTTAAGCCAACTAGACCCTGAACCTAGCGCGTCTACCAATTTCGCCACCCGGGCAAAAACGAACTACAAAAGTAAAGAATTTATTTCCTTTATTCAAGATTTTTTTTCTTTTTTCGTTTAATTTATTTATTTTGCTCTATACTTTTATTTGTTTAATTCATTATTTAATGAGGAGTATTTTATGAAATTCGTCGCTCAATCTTTAATTTTAGTTTTTTTTATTTCCTCTTTTATTTCTGCTCAACCAATGCGAAATACCGGTAAGTATATTGATTATAAAAATGAATACTGGGATTTGATTGAAAAAGAGACTAAAGATTTTAAGGAAGAAAAAAAAGATACAAAGTTGACTTTTAAAGTTGATTTTTCAAATATGGATTTACCAAAATCCAAGAATGAATTTAAATATTATTGGCACTTCGATCCGATTGATTACCCACAAGCAAAAACCGGTACTTGCTGGTCTTTTTCTGCTACATCTTATTACGAATCAGAAATCTTTAGGCTGCAAAATAAAAAAATCAAGTTAAGCGAAATTTATACTGCTTATTGGGAATATGTTGAAAAGGCTAAAAGGTTTGCAAAAGAAAGAGGTAATTCCGTTTTTGCAGAAGGTAGCGAAGCTAACGCACTTGTTCATGTTTGGAATCAATACGGAATTGTACCTTTAGAAGCCTATACAGGAC
>CALGLM010000247.1 GCA_937930275.1 uncultured Ignavibacteria bacterium | reverse complement strand
AAGCACAACTTCAGGTACTTTAAGTTCACTTACCGGTACAACAAATGCATCGGGGTATTATGAATTTTCATTATCGCAAGGTGCTTCTTTAACGGCATCGGTTACGGCAACGGCAACTGTAATGGTACCTCAAGGAACACGTTATGTTCATTCGGTATCGCCTGATAGTTATCAAAAACTTGTTCTTGCTACTCCGGCTTTAGCAAATAGAATTTTTACTGCTAACGTTACTTGGAAAGAAAGAGCAGATTTAAGATTAACTAAAACAGTTGATAATGCTCATCCTACAAACGGTGATGTTATAACTTTTACTATAACTGTAACAAATGACGGTCCTTCAAAGGCAACCGGTGTTGAAGTTACAGATATTCTTGATCCTGCTTTTGAAGTTCAATCAATGAATTTTTCACAAGGTTCAATTAATACTTCAACAGGTGTTTGGAGCGTAGGCTCACTTAATAGCGGTGCAAGTGCAAGTGTAGTTTTAGTTTGTAAGGTTAATGTATTAAATGTATTTACTACTCCAATAGATTTAGGTGTTGCAAAAGATTTTAACGTTTTTGTAATACAAGATATTAATCAGCCTTCTTCGGATACTCAAGGTAAAATGGCTGCGGGAAGAGATATATTCTTGACAAATTACAGTGTCGGCGATCTATTACCGGCGGGTGACGGTTCTGAAGATGTATTAATTGCAGGTAGAAATTTAACTTACTTAACAGGTGCAATTTCGGGTGGAAATGTCGTTTACGGAAATAATAGTAACTTACCCGTAGATTATGTAAGCGTAACAGGCGGAACAGTTCGCAAAGATAGTGTTATTGATTTTGCTGCTGCTAATACTTACTTATTAGGTCTTTCTGCAGATTTAGCAAATTATCCTGCTAACGGTATTGATACATTAGAATGGTCAACTTTAAAATTAACAGGAAATCATCCTGTAACTAATATTTTTAATGTTAGCGGTGATGATGTTACAAATTCAACAGGAATTGTTATAAATGTTCCTTCGGGTTCAACAGTAATTGTAAATGTTGCGGGTGATAGTATTTCGTTTAACGGCGGTTTAGATTTATACGGTGCTACAACAAATACTACTATCTATAATTTTTATCAATCAAAATACTTAACTATAAATAATATTGATGTTAAAGGAACAGTGTTAGCTCCTAAAGCTGATGTTAATTTTATTGACGGTCAGTTGAACGGTCAATTCATTGCAAAATCGATGAAAGGAAAAGCTCAATTTAATATTGCAAAATTCATAGGTAACATTCAAGGCGTAACAGAATTAATAAATATTGCCGAAGTTACAAAATGCGATCAATTAGATCCTGATAGCGAAACAGGTAACGGCGTAACTACTGAAGATGATTATGCAAAAGTCGAAATTTCTGTTAATCCTAATTTAAGTGTCGGAACAGGTTCTGTTAATGCTGATTGGGAATATGTAGGTACATATAACTCCACCGATATTATGTGGGTAATTACAAGAGATAAAGACGGCAATTTGATTTCCGGTACATTCGGCGGTAAAATCTATCGTTCGGTTGATGAAGGATTGAATTGGACTGTTATAAATGAAGGAATGTCAGTAGGTTATATTTGGGCAATTCAAGTAAATGCTGCCGGTCACATTTTTGTTGCGACCGAAAGAGGTATTTATAAATCAATTGATAACGGAACAACTTGGAATAGCTTTGCACTTGCAAATAATGATGTAAGAGCATTATTATTGGATGAAACTAATAATACAATATATGCAGGTGTATGGGGCGGCGGAATCTATAAATCAGTTGATAACGGAACAACTTGGGTACAAAAAAATAACGGTATTATTTTTACTGCAGTAAACACTTTAGCAAAAAACAGCAACGGTGATTTATTTGTAGGTACATTTGGAGGCGGAATATACAAGAGTATTGATGCTGCCGAAAATTGGAATCAATTAACTGTTGGTTACGATCATGTATGGTCAATAGGAATAAACAGTGCAGACGAAATATTTGTTGCCACTTACGGTAACGGCTTATATTATTCAAATGATGACGGTGCAAGTTTCAGCAAACAATATGCCGTAAATGCAGAATACATCTATGCTATTACTATTGACGGAAATAATGTTTTTGCAAGTGCTTGGAACGGTGGTATTTACTTGTACCAAACTGCTACCGAAATGACTTGGTCACAACTCGGAATGGTCGGTTTTGGAATTAGCAGCATGATGATTGA